>JAJZEO010000107.1 GCA_021847505.1 bacterium | reverse complement strand
ATCTAAAAAAGGAGCTACACCATCGAAATTTTAGTTTGATTCTAGATAGAGTTGAACGGCAAGCCATGCATCAGGCGCTCATAGCGCACATTTCTTCAGCTGGAGGGATCGATCGATCTCTTCTCCCCCAAATACCCGACTTAGATAACTTCGATCCCGAAAATTCAGAAGACGTTTTTCATGAGATTTGTAGGATCGCCTTTTCCGCAATGCTCCATGGGATCCCAGTGACTGTCGTACAAGCTGATGAATAGTCAAATGACTATAAAACTGCGCAGCTTCTCTTGATGTTCGTTTCCCATCTTTTGATATCTTCCAAGAGGACTTCTCTCGACGGTTTATCCTGAAGAGTCCTTTTGGCTTCACCAGAGCTGACATAATGGGCGATCTTAGCTAAGAGATTGAGATGACGCTTATCATCGCACGCAAAGAGGAAAAAGAGGGTATGGACAGGTTGATTATCAAGAGCACCCCAATCGATAGGCTTTTTCAAAAATACAATCACAACAGCGTCAAATAGACCTCCCAAGAGAAGTTCCCTTGTATGAGGAACAGCGATCCCGTCTCCCAGTGCGGTTGGCATCAAGTTTTCACGCTCTAAAAGAAGATCGGAAACAGCCTCGGCATCGAGCCCTAATTGGTCTGCCGTCTGATACATAACATTATGGATGATCTCTTCTTTTGAGGCCCCTTCGAGCTCACAAATCACATCACCCTTATGAATAGCCCTGTATAGTCCATACTGCTGCCATGGGGAGGCATCCCCACTCGCCTCTCCGAAGGGGAGATTCACTTTATGCTCTTGGAGCATTTTAAGCATCCATTCTTCGATTTCTTGCCGGTTGAACCGTTTTTCTCCGCTCAGGGTGTAGGTAGGCAGGGCCCCCTCAGCAATTAATTGATCAATGGTGTGAATGCTCACACTCAATAATTCGGCCACATCTTTCTTTTTAAGATCCATAAAATGCCCCCTCTCGTTTATTCGCCCATCCTAGCATGAATGAAAGATATTGACTACTGATTCTTGGCTCTTCGCGCGCAAGATTTTTTGTCGGTTTTCTTCTAACTTCAGGACTTGGGTTAGTTCAGAAAGGAGTTGAAGGTATTCCTTATGCATCGACTGAGGGCCCCCAATGAGAAATATCAATTTGACTTTGAGTCCGTCAATCGCATTCCACTCAATCCCCTGTCCTCGGTGTATACCGACAATGACGAAAAAATCTTCGAGCTGTTTCATCTTTGCGTGAGGAATGGCGATCCCCATGCCAAGTCCTGTAGAAACCATTTCCTCCCGTTGGATGATCGCTTGATAAAACTCTTCTTTATCACTTAAGATCCCCTCTCGATGAGCCAGTGAAATCAATTGTTCGATCACCTCTTCACGAGTCTCTGATGTGACAAATTCAATCGTTTCTTGGCGAATATAATCTTTTATTTTAGTAAGTAGTGTACTCATAACATCCCTGTGTGTCCAAATGCACCGCTTCCACGCCCGCTGGAAGAGAGTGCCTCTTCTTGGTTAAATTCTACTGCTTCGCACGCCGCGATAACAATTTGCGCAATTCGCATTTGAGGTTCTATGACAAAGGCATACTCCCCATGATTGATGAGTAGGATCATTAACTCGCCTCGATAATCAGAATCGATAGTCCCTGGTGTGTTGAGAACAGTAATGCCGTGCTTTAAGGCAAGGCCACTGCGAGGTCTAACTTGAATTTCGTAGCCTAGGGGAATCTCAAAAAATAGTCCTGTGGGAATAAGTGCTCTTTTTCCCGGTTCAATGACAACGTTTGTTTCAAGAAATGCACAAACATCAGCTCCAGCGGCGCCCGCCGAAGCATACAAGGGAATTTTAGCCCCTTCTTTACATTTGATTTTTATTTTCATTACCGGCCACTTCCTACTGCAAGCGCAAGAAACTTCTTAAATTTTGCATAAGGTTCGCTTTCCGCTGTAATTGTTTGGAGAAGCGATTTTTTTTCTGGAGGCTTTTCTTGCCGGAAAAATTCGAGAAAAAAGGCAATTTTTTCCTTCAGCTGCTTTCGTGGAACCACAATGTCGACCATACCCTTCTCTTGCAAAAATTCGGAAAGTTGAGCCCCTTGGGGCAACTTTTTTCCAAATGTCCGCTCAATGACGCGCGGTCCGGTAAAACCAAACAAGGCACCTGGTTCTGCGAGAATCACGTCGCCTAATGAGGCAAAAGAGGCTGTGACCCCACCCGTTGTCGGATTGGTAATCACAGAAATAAAGGGTAGTCCTGCTTTAGATAATTTACCAAGAGCACTACTTGTCTTGGCCATCTGCATTAACGAATGGATGGATTCTTGCATCCGCGCCCCTCCCGAGGCCGAAAGAATCACGACAGGAAGAGATTTCTGGATCGCATGCTCAATGAGTCGAGTCAGTCTCTCACCCACTACCGATCCCATCGAACCGCCCATAAAACTAAAATCCATGAGGGCAAGGGCCGTAGGATTTCCTTGAATTTGACAAACGCCCACACAGACCGCTTCATCCCTTCCCGTTTTCCTACACGCCTCTTCTAGCCGGTCGGTATATTTTTCCAAATCTTCAAAATTAAGAGGATCGCACGGCTTAATGTGGGTAAATAACTCTTGGAAAGTATTGTCATCTACCAAGTTTTTTATCCGCTGGGCGATAGTAAGCCTGTAATGATAATTACATTTAGGGCAGGTATTAAAATTTTCAGTTAATTCATTGGCGTGAATAATCTCGCTACAGCCACTACATTTAAGCCAGCCGCTAAACCCATCTTTTTTTGAGGATTGAACTTTAATTTTAGGGCCAGAGCGCCTAAATAAATTCATGAATCCCATCGTCAAAGACTCCTATTAAGGGCCCAATCATACCAGAGGGGCGAATTAAGCAGAAATAAAGTTATTTCTTAAACTGTTCGGCTGCAAAATTCCAATTGACAACGTTCCACCAGGCATCAACATAATCGGGGCGTTTATTTTGGTACTTAAGGTAGTAGGCATGTTCCCAAACATCGAGACCTAATAATGGAATTGAATGAGCAAGGTCGGGGTGATCTTGATTCGGTTTAGACTCAATTCTGATTTTTTTGCTATGTTTCTCCCGTAAGAGCCATGCCCAGCCCGAACCAAAACGACCCATCGCTGCTTTCTTAAACTCAGCCTTAAAGTTAGCAAAGTCTCCAAATGCCGCTTCAATCGCACTCTTAAGCTCCCCAGTGGGTTCGCCGCCTCCCTTAGGAGACATCATTTTCCAAAACACATTGTGATTGTAATACCCACCCCCATGATTGCGCACAGCAGGAATGTGCTCGTATTTAACGAGCATTTCTTCAAGGGGAAGGTTAAAATCTACTTCGGTACACTTCAACAAATTATCAAGATAGGCTTGATGATGCTTCGTATGGTGGATCTCCATCGTCTTAGCATCGATATAAGGCTCCAGGTCATCATAGGCATAAGGTAATTGGGGTAATGTCAATTTTGTTGTCATCATGGTCACCTCGGTAAAAGATTAACAAGCTAATGCAGTTGTTTTTTGCTCAGTTTCAGGTGCCGAGCTTCCCCGTCTCACATGTAGCACAGTGCGTAATCGTTCTCTTGCCACGGGGCCTAAGGGGTGTAATTTTATTTCTTTGGGGACATTTTTGTAAAGTTCGAAAAAGTAATCGACAGCAAGCGGGGTAGTGAAGACCACCTCATCAACTTTGTTCAAATCTACCAATTCTTGCGGGGGTTTTTTGCACATATCATACATGGTACAAATCTGGTGCCGAATGCCATGCTCAACAAGATAATGGGAAAGCAGTGGGCGTGCTGAAGAGGACCTGGGAAGCAAAATGTTTGCATTTTCCAGATCAAAATGGGCAATTGTTTTAATAATCCCCTCTTGCGTTTCATCCGAGGAAATGTAATCGGGAACGACTCCTGATTCCCGTAGATAGTAGGCTGTAATTTGTCCTATTGCAATGATGTGAATCTTTTTTAAAATAGACAAGCTGTAGCCAAACTGCTTTAAATAGCTGAGGAAAATTTTGACCGATTTTTTGCTCATAAAAACGATGTGGGTATAGCTCAATAGTTCGGAGAAAATCCTCCGAATCTCAAAGGAATCGATCGGCCTCGGTACAACTTCAACTAGTGGCATATGAATGACGGGTTTGTCGGTTTTGAAATGTTTCGTATCAAAACCTAGATAGAGCATAGACTTTTGGTGTTTCATAACCAACCTCCTGTTTTTGCCCATTGGGATTTAGTGATACGTCAAAATCGAATCGATTGCAAGAGTTTTTTTTGTAAAGAGAATGTTAACGCAGCAGAATCGCAACTTCAAAAAGCCCCCCTAACACCCCTTTATTTTCTCTCTGTGAGCTCTGTGTTCTCTAGCGAACGTAGAGAGCGGGTGGTTGAATATTTTTTTACCACCCGTTCGCTAAAGCTCACTAGAGATCACAGAGGACACAGAGAAAAAAAGAGAGCTTAACTAAGGATTTTGTTCATCGCTTGTTCGATGCGAGAAACGCCGATCACTTCCATCTTTGTCTTAAGTTTTTTTGCCAGGTTCTGTTCAGGCATGATACAGCGCGAAAAACCCATATGTTCGGCTTCGCGAAGACGACTTTCGATCCGAGATACACTTCTGATCTCTCCTCCCAAACCCACCTCACCGATGACGACGAGGGAAGGATCGATGGCTTTTGAATTAAATGAGGAGGCAATCGCCGAGATGATGGCAAGATCTGTTGCTGGTTCACGTATGCGCAATCCTCCTGCAATCGAAACAAAGACATCGAGATTATGAAAGCGGTATCCGGTACGTTTCTCAAGAACTGCAAGGAGAAGCGCCAATCGATTTTGATCAATACCATGCCCTCTTCGTGATGAAGTAGGAAATGCCGAACTTGAGACAAGGGCCTGGATTTCGATCAAGATCGATCTTGTCCCTTCCATCGTGGGGACAATAACCGACCCGTTTGTCTCCTGTGAACGGTCTTCCAAGAAAATTTCCGATGGGTTAGGCACCTCTTCAAGCCCCTGTTCGCACATTTGAAAGATCGACACCTCATCGGTAGGACCGAATCGGTTCTTATGAGCGCGCAAGATGCGAAATCCATGGTCGGGGTCTCCTTCAAAATCAAGGACTGTATCGACGATGTGTTCGAGAACTCTTGGCCCCGCAATCTCGCCTGACTTTGTCACATGACCGATGATGAAGGTAGTGATCCCCTTTTTCTTGGCGATGTGCATGCATTCCATGGCAATTTCTTTAACCTGTAGAGGCGAGCCTGGAAGAGAGCTTACATCCCCTTTGTAGACGATTTGAATCGAATCGATGATGAGAAAATCGGGCTTCACATTTTCAACTTGGGCTGTAATATGATCAAAAAGTGTCTCTGAGAGGAGAAAAATCTCACTTGACTTGATCCCTAGACGTTTGGCACGAAGAGACGTTTGAACAACTGACTCCTCACCACATACATAGAGTACTTTTTTTCCCTTCTTAGCAAAACTGTCGGCAATCATCAACATCAGAGTCGACTTTCCAATGCCGGGATCACCTCCCAGGAGAGTGAGAGAGCCTGAAACAATTCCCCCTCCAAGGAGACGATCAAATTCCCCAATCCCTGTCGTGTCACGGGTAATTTCTAGCGATTCTACTTGATCAATGCGGACGACCTGGCTAGTTTCAGAAACGCCATATCTCTTTGATTCAACAGCCGACTCCACGAATTTCTCAATGGTACCCCACGATTTGCAAGCAAGGCAGCTTCCACTCCATTTGAGTTGTGCATGACCACATTCGACACAAACCCAACTTTCTTTTTGCTTTGTGACCATTAAGAACTCTCCTCCTCTTTGGCGATCGCTTGTTTTGCAGCGTTCATCTCTGCCTCTTTTTTGCTCATCCCCCTCCCCTGGCCAGCTAATTTCCCTTCCACTTTTACCGAAACCACGAATTCCCTTTTATGCGGAGGGCCCTCTTCTTGGATGATCTCATAAACAGGGAGAGCGCGGTGCTGTTTTTGCACAAGCTCTTGAAGCTCCTTTTTCCAATTCCTTCTGGGGCTACTAATTTTTTCCTCAATCATCTCTTGAAAATGACCAAGAAAAAAGGTTTTGGCTGCGTCATAGCCCCCATCAAGATAGATGGCTCCTAAAATCGCTTCGAATAAATCAGATAAAATGGCTCCCTCACCGAGCTGCCTCTCCTCTCCTTTACCAACTTGACAATACTTTTCTACCTCAAGCTTCAATGTGTATTGCTTCAAAGATGGTGTATCGACGATTTGTTCTTTTAATTGAGTTAAGTTCCCTTCAGGAAGGTCAGGTGAAGAGACGAAAAGAAAATCAGCTACGATTAGATTTAAGACCGAATCACCTAAAAACTCGAGCCTCTCATTGTCTTCTTTTCGGAGGGTCCGTTTGTCGAGAAAATAGGAGCGGTGAACAAAAGCCACCCTCAATAATGAGGGATCTCTGAACTTGTACCTGATCTTTTCTTCTATCTCTTCAATGGGCTCTTTCATCCTCCCGATTCTATTCTGGATACCCCTTTGGTGCAAGAGAATATCTTAATCGACAACTCCCTCATCAACCTCCTGCTGTTGAATGTGAAGAGGGGGAGTCTGTTGCTGACCATAGGCCATTAGCCGTGCAGTATTAATAAAATCTAAAGGTGATATAGCATTACTCACATCTTCTGTCAAAGCTTCTGGCGCTGCATCGGTCTCAACACTACTTTGACGGGGTTCTTGTAAATCATTTTCCTCAAGATCATTCCAGAAACGAATTGCCGCAAACATTTTTTGAACTACAATCCAAACTTTTGCACTAAAAGATCGTGTACCCCTCTCTTCAGTTACCGCTAATAATTGTCCGACACTATTGAGAGCCCCTGCTAATGCTTCCATTCTTTCCTCCAAAGAAATTGCAATCGAACCAGTCTAAAATATTTCCTCATTTTCTTGGAAATTTATTCATTCACTCTCTTAGAGAAATCGAGTTTTAAATTAATGTCCTTTTACTTATACGAGCTATTTATGGAATCAAACAAAAAACGGCTACTTCTGACGAATGGCCGCTCTCCCATTACTCTTTATCTAGCAAGGTTACTCCACTCTAATGGTCATGATATATATGTGACTGACACTCAGAAAATTCATTATTGCCGGTTTTCTAATTGCGTGAAGAAAAACCTTGTCGTACCGGCACCTCGCTTACACCCAGATGAATATGTCGATGCTTTGGTAAAGATTGTTCAAGAGGAAGAGATCGATATGTTGATCCCTAACTGGGAGGATGTATTACCTATTTCTAAGAGAAAGAGTTTATTTCCTAGTTCATGTAAGGTGTTTGTCACTGAGTTTGATTTGCTAAGGCGCGTTCATCACAAGGGAAATTTTATTTCGCTTCTCCGTTCCTTGGATTTTGAAACCCAAAAAACAGAACCCCTCTACAACCGAGAAAATCTTGAAAGAGTAGACATCCCGGTTTTTGCTTTGAAGCAAGGATTTTCCAGGAGCTCAAAGTATGTCTATAAGGTGCGTAAAGGTGGCCCCTATCCCCCTGTTTCCCCTTCCAAGGAAGAGGAATGGGTTGCGCAAGAATGGTTATCAGGAAGGGTATTTTGCACCTACACACTTTGTCATGAGGGGAAAGTATTCGCTCATTCTACCTATCCTATGGAATTCGTAAAAGACCACAACGGCACTAGACATGCGAATATTGGGAGCTATTGTCTCTGTTTTAACTCGGTTCATCATGAAAAGATCTTAAAATGGGTCGAGGAATTTACTGCCAAAACAAATTTCACAGGTCAGCTGGCTTTTGATTTTATTGAAATTCCTAATGGTAAACTCTATGCCATTGAGTGCAATCCACGACTGACAAGTGGAGTCACTTTATTTCACACTAACGACCATTTGGACGCTGCTTTTTTTGGTATTAATCCCCAACTTATAACCCCATCTAGTAAAATTGAAAAACAACTTCTACTTCCGATGATCTTCATGGGATGGCAACCTGCCTGGATTTGCAATAAATGGTCCCTATACTTTAAGAAACTGCTCATTGCAAAAGATATCGTGTTTGATATTAGGGATATCAAGCCTTTTCTTTTCCAATCGCTCATCATTTTGAAATGTCTTTGGTCAAGTTTTCAGAATAAAAGTTCTATCGCTTCTTCATTCACTGATGACCTTGACTACAACGGTGAAAAGTCTTAATCTTAGACCCGTGCCTACTCTTAGGATGATCGCTCTTCTTTTGTTTGTTGTTCCCCTATTTGGGGTGATTTGGCGCCATGATGTTGAGGAAAAAGAATATTGTGAATTAGCAAAAGAGGATCTGTTTCTTCCTGTGGGAGCTGTCTATTGCCGGGGACTAAATTCAACGGGAACATTGATTTCACCTACCACAGTACTTGTCTCAGCTCATGCAATTAGCCCTGACACACCTGCAATTTTTCAAATTTATAGCCCCAACAAGGGAGAATACATAAAAGTCCGAGGGGTCACAAAACAACACGAGCATTTTTTCCGAAAACACAATGAGGATCGGAGAATCATCTCGCTACATAATGACATTGGAGTGATTACGCTTGAAGAAGCCATCGAGGATATACAACCTGCAAAATGTTTCTTTAATCCGGTAGAGTTGGGAACTCTTTGTTATGGGTGCGGCTTTGGAAGACCAGGAACTGGCCTTTCAGGACCACAAGGACGTGATCAAATTAAAAGAGGATTTACGAATACCATCGACAACATGATCGATGATCCCAATTTTGACCCATTTTATACGATTTTTTTTGATTCTCCTGATGATAGCCCTAACGCCACCCCCTTTGAGGGGATCGGCAGCGAAGGTGATAGTGGCGCCCCGATCTTTATTGAAAGAGGAGGTGAATTTCTTCTCGTTGGCGTTTTAAACCTTTTGATCCTAAAGGGATTCTACGCCTCAACCAATACTATCCTTCCCCTCATGAATTTTAAAGAATGGATTGAAAAAAACAGTTAATGTCTGCTAACTTGCTCCTCTTATGGCAATGATTGATGAAAAACTTCTAAAAATTTCTAAGAAGTACCTTTTTTCGACGATTGAAAAGAAGAGGGATGAGTTAAGAAAAACCCTTGGCGAAAATCAATTGGTTGATCTCGGCGTGGGAGATATTTCTCTTCCCCTTGCCCCCTCTATTGTAGAAGGGCTGAAGGAAGGCGCTCATGAGATGGAAAGATCCGTCATTGGGTACGGTCCTTATGAGGGGTATGCCTTTCTTAGGGAAGCGATAGTTCAGTCAGAGTATTCCCATGTTGATGTTGGATTAGATGAGATTTTCGTCTCTGAAGGGATCAATGGTGATTTATGTGGGATGCAGGAACTATTTAGTCCATCTGCACGCGTGGGAATCATAGATCCCGCTTACCCTGTTTATTTGACACTCAATATCCTTTCTGGCCGGGAAACTATTGTCACCCTTCCTCTTAAAGAGGAAAATGGATACATGCCAAAACCACCCAAAGAAGGCCTAGATTTGGTTTTTTTAACCAGTCCGGGAAATCCGATAGGGATTGCTCAAACACGAGAGAACCTTCAGGAATGGGTCAATTTGGCAAAACAGTACAATGCGATTATCTTTTTCGATGCTGCTTATGCCTCTTTCATTCAATCAAAAGAGGTCCCTAAAACCATCTATGAAATCGAGGGTGCTAGAGATGTCGCGATCGAGTTTCGTAGTTTTTCAAAATCATCGGGGTTTACAGGAGTCCGCTTAGGTTATACAGTCGTCCCCAAAAATCTTTTCCTAAAAAGCGCTGAGGGAAAGGATTATTCCATCAATGCTTTGTGGATGAATCGACAGTCGACGAAAACCAACGGGATTTCCTATCCAATTCAACGGGCCGGCCTTGCCGCTTTGACTCCTCAAGGGAAGGCCGAGTGTATGGCTCAGGTCAAGACTTACCTTGCAGGGGCTAAAAAAATGAAAGAAACACTGCAAAATATGGGGTATACCGTCGTAGGTGGGGTTGATTCCCCCTATTTATGGTGGAAAGTTCCCTACGGAAGCTCTTGGGAATGGTTCGATAAATTGATTGAAGAGTGTCATCTAATCTCCATTCCAGGTGAGGGTTTTGGAAAATGGGGAGAAGGATATGTGAGACTTTCTGGCTTTGTGAATCCTGCGACCTGTGAGAAAGCCATTCTCCATCTAAAGCGATTGGGGGTTCTCAGTGCGGTTTGAGCTAAGTCAGGCACAAAAACAAAAGTATAAAGAAGAGGGAATGCTCGTCGTAGATGGTTTATTTCCTCAAGAATTGCACGCGCATCTAATTGATTCCGCCCAAGGAATCAACCAATTTCAATTCAGCCGAGAGTTGGAAAAGATCCTCACCTTTCGAGGATTAGGGGAAATTTTACACGAGTTGACGCAGGCTCGCCCCATCCGACTTGTCTATAGCCAGGTGTTTGAGAAGAGTCACCTCGATTTTCGCCATCTCCCCTTTCAGGGCCTGCTAATTGCTATCGTCATCCCATTTCAAGAAAACCGAACGACGATTTTCGCTATAAATTCCGACTATGTCGTTAGTGAAAAATCGCTTGTAGCGGTTTATGGAGAGAATTCTACTCTCCTGGTAAAAGGGAAGCACAATCATGAGCTTTATCAATTGTATACACGAAAAGGATATGGATCTGGCGATCGCTTAAAGAGCTTAGATTCCCCCTTCGTCTATCGATAATACAGGTTTTGTGGATGATCACAGAATGCGATCACTTGTTTTTTAAAACCGTTTTTTCGCGGTTTACTAAACAATTCCGCATGTTGTCCTCGGAAAAGAGCGACTTTCTCAACTTTTCCTCCCTTGACACGCTGAATTTAATGCGCGAAGAATACCTCAGAAGCACCGCTGTTGATTTTATGATCAAATGGGGAGTCGGACACCTTCCCTCAAGACCTGCAGACTCATTGATCCAAATGAAGAGGGATGTTGAAAAATACTTCGCTTCCATGACTGCTTTTGATTCAGCCACCTTGCTCGAAATTCCCAAAATCTCCCCCTCACAATTGATCTCTCAGATCATTACACCGAAAACCCTCATTCTCAAACAGGCAGGATTTAGCTATAACCCTCTTGGTCCCGCCTTGATCAAGAGTTTTGAAACAACTGACGACTCCACATTTCTCCATTTGGTCCGCTCAATCGACCCCTCCCAATACGATAAAATCATTATTCTCGTGGAGTCGATTTGTTCCTTGACGGGGAAAAAAGTCGACCTTCGTAAACTTTGTATGTTAGCAAAGGAGCTGAAAGCTTTTCTTATTGCCGATGATACAAATAGTTTTGGCTCTTTTGGCCACAACGGAATGGGGATTGCTGCTACAATGGGAGGAATCGATCTGGTATTTGGCAGCTTTTGTAAAACGTTTGGTTCCTATGCATCCTATTTTCTTTCATCAAAACCAGTTAAAGATCATATACTTACAACGTCACCCCTTGCCGCTGCAGCGACCTCCCTTTCTCCATTTCTCCTTGGATTTATCAAGGCAAGTATTGATCTATTGCCCACAATGAGCCACCGTCGAGAGTATTTACTTAGACAAGCAAAATCCTTTCGAGAAATTTTTGTAAAAACAGGCGTAACCCTTTCACAGTCGGACACTCACATTATCTCCCTGAATTTTGATAATGACCTAGAACAAAGACATTTCAACTTTCACTTATCGGAAAATCAATGCATGTCGAATATCCATCGCACAAGTGACGATATCCACCAAAAAATCACCTCAAGATTTATCATTAATACCGACCACTCCCCCACTCAACTCATGAAACTGACACATATTCTGAAAAACTTACGAACGACGCCCTATTGTGAGGCGTTATAACGTGGACGAAAACTGATTTTTATTGATGATCCATAGTATGAAGCGACTACTTCCTCTCTATTTAGCTATTTTTGTGGGGTTTATTGCCTATAGCATTCAGATTCCCATATTTACTTCCCTATTTCTCGAACGGGAATACGGCCCCGACATATTTTCCAATACCCCCCATGACTTAAGACGGTTGATCTTAGGTTTGCTCCTCAGCATGTACCCGCTGGGACAATTTCTTGGCTCCTCAATTATCGGTGCTTTTTCTGACCGTTTTGGGCGCAAAAAATTGATTCTATTCTCTTTAATTATGACCATACTCTCTACAATGGCTGCCGCCCTCTGCATACAATCTGCCTCCATCGTCCTTTTGCACCTCTCTCTCTTTTCAGCGGGGTTTTTTGAAGGCAATATTGCGATTGCTCAAGGTGCCATTGTCGATTGCATTGATGACGCAAACCGAAGTCGCTACTTTGGTTACATTTATGTCGGTTCGAGTTTAGGTTTTATCGGCGGTCCACTCCTTGCCAGCTTCTTTTCAAACCCTCATTTTGTTAGTTGGTTCGCCCCCTCAACCTCTTTTTGGCTCGTCATCATCCTCATGGCAATTCTCACCTTCTGGATCTTTTTCCACTTTAAAGAAACTCACATCCCCAATGGCCATACAAAACGCGCATTCTTTCAAGCTTTTACTAACATCGGCAATGTCTTTCGTGATCGAAACTTAAGATATTACTATGCAGTGAACTTTCTCATCTATTTTTCCCTGTTCGGCTTTCTTAGGATCTATCCGACCTTCGTCACGGTGAAATTTAAGATTGATTTTGGGGTTTTATCGATGATCGTAGCTTATGTCTCTCTACCCTTTGTAGTCGTCAATCTCTTCTTGACCCCCCTGTTTTCTAAATTGCGGGCTCCAAAACAGATTACTATGATTTTCAGCATATTGATGGGCTTTTCTATGATCTCAATTGTCCTTTTCCCCCAGTTCAACGCCCTTTGGTTTACACTTGCCATCACCACATTTTGCCTTGCTGTCGTCAACACATTCTCAGCGGCAATGATCTCTTTCATGGCTGATAGGGAGTACCAAGGCTCTGTCATGGGAAATAACCAATCTCTTGTCTCTGGGGCTCAAGGCGTCTCAGCCATCCTAGGAGGCGCGCTTGCAACGATCGTCGCTTTCCTTCCCCTCGTATTTTTCGGCATTCTCGCCATCATCGCCGGCATTATGCTTTTCAGACGTGGCCACATAGAGTGGCAAAGAGACCCGTCCTATCACGCCCCTCCTGTGGTTAGGAAGGACGACGAAAGCTATTAATATTTAGCTGTCCAAAAGTAATTCCCCCCATAGAGTATTCTTAAAATAAAAGGCATAACCTATATGTCCCTGGAAAAAATCGACCATATTGTCGTGTTGATGCAAGAAAACCGATCCTTTGACTCTTTGCTCGGTAAGCTCTATACAAATCGTGCAGACTTTGATGAGTTACCCTCCGATTTTTGTAATACTTATAACGGTAAAAAATTCTATGCAGCAAATTCAGTAAAACAAAAGGTGGCCAACTTTCTCACTCACTTGTAGTGGCTTAAAAACTAGTTATCCTTAGAGACTGTCGTCAAAATATGATTGAAAAAATGGCTTGAAAATCTCGCCTATATGATTTATAGCTGAATTCACCTATAGGTTGTAAATATGGATGACAATAAGACCCCGGTCCAAATCTACTTTATTATTAGCCTACTTGGTCTTTGGCTTCTTGCGACAACTGCCTCATTTGAATACAAGAGCACGCCTCTCATCATCACGAATATTTTTTGTAGTATTGCCCTCATAGCTTTAGGATTACTATGCCGTCATAAACCCACAGCTATCAGAATATGGGCCATCGCAGCAATTGGAATTTGGCTCCAATTCTCGCCTCTATTGTTTTGGGCCCCCAATGCTTCTTCCTACGTGAATGATACATTCATTGGTTGCTTTGTGATTGCATTATCGATTACGCTACATCCAATGCCCGGTTACAGTCTCAAGGAAATGCCCACGATTCCTCCCGGGTGGTCTTATAATCCCTCAAGCTGGGTACAACGGTTGCCCATTGCTTTTTTTGCTTTTGTTTGCTGGATGTTAGCCCGTTACCTTGCTGCTTATCAACTCGGATACATTGATACCGTTTGGGACCCTTTTTTCACCCCAGGGACAAAAGGAGTGCTTGAATCAAAGGTTTCAAAAGCTTTTCCCGTCTCTGACGCAGGGCTTGGCGCCTTTGCATATACGATGGAATTTTTCTCAATTTGCCAAGGAAGCACCAATCGGTGGCGAACGGCACCCTGGCTTGTCCTTGTTTTCGGTATTTTAGTCGTTCCCGTCAGTATCGTGAGTATTGTTCTGATCATCCTCCAACCTCTCGTTGTAGGAACATGGTGCACACTTTGCCTCACCACAGCAGCTTGTATGCTCATCCCCATGCCATTTGCAATTGGAGAAGTTATGGCTTCCATCCAATATCTACGCTATTCAAAAGAAAAGCCCTTCTTTCAACGCCTCTTTTTTGGAGGAGAGTGTCCGGGAGAACAACCCGACACCCTTTCTCCTCCTCTGGAGAGTCCTCTTTTTACCCTATTCAAATCCTCCCTCTCTGGCCTCACATTCCCCTGGAATTTATCTCTCTCTATTCCCCTTGGTATCATAATTATGGCCCTCCCCTCCGCCCTAGGATTTGAGGGGTTATTGTACAATAGCGATCCTATTTTAGGTGCCCTTTCGATCGTTACCGCAACCGTATCGTTTTCTGAATGTCTCCGCAACTTGCGTTATCTAAATTGCTTAATTGCTACTATTCTCCTGATCTCTGCATTGATTTCTTGGAACAACTACCCTCTTTTCATTGTTTGTCTCCATGCGATTTTAGCAATCGCAATCGCGCTTCTCGCTTTGCGCAAGGGCCCTATTCTTGAACAATGGAAACTAAATATCCAATAAACCTGAAATTCAGGTCGATAGCAGTTTTTTGATGATCTTGTCTACAGTAAACCCGAAATAGTCCATCACAGCCTCAATAGGAGCCGATCTTCCAAATTCATCGATAGCAATGGCGATCCCGTCTAAACCAATATAGCGTTCCCAACCAAACGAACTTCCCGTTTCGATAGAGACCCTCCTGCCAATATTGCCCCCGAGAACTTTCTTTTTATAGGCAGGGTCTTGTTCTTCGAAGAGTTTAAAGCAAGGCAGAGAAACGACACGAACGTTTTTTCCCCGCTCGCTTGTCAATTGATTGCATACTTCAACTGCTAAGTGCAATTCTGAGCCGGTTGCGATCAAGGTATAATCGATCGGCTTGCTCGGCTCCTTTTCGGAAATAAGGATATATCCACCCTTCAAGGCTTTTGCCTCCATATCGCCCCCCGTTTGTTCGAGATTGGGGAGATCTTGCCTTGTGAGGAGAAGCGCCACCGGTCCTGTCAAATGGTTAATCGCATGCCACCAAGCAGCTTTGACTTCGTTGGCATCTCCAGGGCGCCAAACATAGAGATTTGGCGTGGCACGCATAGCGGCTAAGTGTTCGACTGGTTGATGCGTGGGACCATCTTCACCCAGCCCAATCGAATCATGAGTGTAGATATAGATAATGGGATGGTGAGAGAGCGCAGCCAATCTAACGGCATTCTTTGCATAATCGTAGAAACAAAGGAAAGTACCCACAAATGGCCTAAGAAAGGTTGTTGCCATCCCATTAGCCATGGCGGTCATGGCAAATTCCCTCACACCAAACTTGATGTTAACACAACTAAAATCATCGGCTGTAATAAATTTCGAGCCCTCTATCGTCGTATTGTTCGAGCCAGAAAGGTCTGCAGCGCCCCCTACAAGATAGGGAAGATGGGTTGCTAAGACCTGGATGCACATTTCAGAGACTTTCCTTCCCGCCATAGCCGGTTTAGGCATCTTTAAATTCATCAGTTCACTTTTTAACCCCGAGGGAATGTGGTGATCGGCCATTTTAGTATAGAG
>JAJZEO010000054.1 GCA_021847505.1 bacterium | reverse complement strand
TTAAGGACTTTCCATGCTCATCTTGCATCGTTTTGATTTTTCCATACTCATGTTCAAAGATAACGGCATCACCAATGTTCAAAGTGCCGTTTTGAATGAGTAAAGTTGCGGCAATTCCAAGGCCTCTATGGAGCTCAGCTTCAAGGACGGTACCACGAGCTCTTGCCGTTGGATTGGCTTTTAACTCAAGGACTTCCGATTGAAGTGCGATCATTTCGGCCAACACATCGATCCCTTCACCGGTTTTAGCAGAACAGTTAACCGTCAGAACATCGCCGCCCCAAGCCTCACAAAGAAGTTCATGCTCAGAAAGTTGTCGATAAACCTCGTCAGGATTAAATCCAGGCTTGTCCTTCTTATTGATTGCTACGATAATAGGTACTTTTGCATCTTTTGCCTTTTGAATGGCTTCTACAGTTTGCGGCTTGATCCCTTCATCACCTGCAACGACCAAGACTACGATATCAGTGACATTGGCTCCTCGTGCACGAATTGCGCTGAAAGCCTCGTGACCTGGGGTATCGAGGACAGTGAAATAACCATGCTTTGTCTTTACCTGGAAAGCTCCGATATGCTGTGTAATGGCTCCTGCTTCACCACTAGTAAGATTGCTTTTTCTAAATGAATCGATAATACTAGTCTTTCCGTGATCAACGTGACCCATGATCGTGACAACAGGAGGACGGGTCATCAACAAACTCTCATCAGTTCCAGCAATTTCCTGGCTAATTGAAAGTTCTGTGACTTGTAAACGCTCTTCCTGCCTTTTATCAATGTGAATCTCACACTCAAATTCTTGTCCAATCAACTCGACAGTCGTTTCATCCTCTAGAGCATCATTGATTGTGATGGGTAATCCCTGTAGAAAGAGCTTTTGAATGACCTCAGTCCCTTTGATTTTCATCTGTGCCGCCAGCTCTTTCACAGTAATCGGTAGAACTACAGAAATTTCCTTAGGACGAACGGTTGGCTCATCATTCTTTCTCTTCTTTTGCTTTGAGTGGCGCTTTCTTCTCCAAGTCTCATCACCTTCAATAGATCTTGAATCGAACACCCGACTAAAGGCTTGTCTTCGATAACTGGGAGCAAATTTCTTAGCTCCTTTATCGCCCTTATCGGTTTTTTCTCCCTTGTCGCCTTTGTGAGGAGCGCTTTCCTCAGCTGCGTCATCATAGCCGCCCTTTTTGCGATCAGTTCTCTTCTTGAGAGCAGCAGCTTTTGCGAGCAGTTCTTCTTCAGTGGGGGGCGGAACGACAGGAGGAGGCCTATGTTCGGCTTTATCTTCACGACCCCTGTGGTGGGCAGGTTTTTCTATTTTAGGTTTGTGATGAAAACTTTCTTTCTTCTTGACAATAGGAGTTTCAATCAATTTTTTCTTGATCGGTTTTTCGATCATTTGAGGTCTGTAATTATCAACCTTTACTTCCTGTTCCTTTTCGTAGGGTGCTTCCTCTTCAGCTACTGGTTGTGGTGGTAATTCAGCAGGGGGGATTTCAGTTGGAGCAGCTTGACCTGATTCTACTTCTTTTTGTTCTCCAATAAGCTGACTATCTTCAAGACCTAATTCTGGACCTTTTGTAGGAGGCAACATATGTGATGGGGTTTTTCTAGCCTTCACCACTTTTTTGGGCTTTTGCTCAAGCTCTTCAACAAGAGGCGCCTCAGTAGCTGCAGCGGCCTCAGTAGTTTCCTCTTCTTTAGGGGAAACCTTTTCAGTTGCGGGCTTGCTTTTGCCTGCGCCGCCTTTTTTGAGTTTGCTTTTGTCCAATACAGCAGCTAGCTGAGCATTTTTTACTTTAAATTTTAGATTTTTAGTCAAATTCTATTGCCTTGCCTAAGTTGAAGAGACGAGCCCTATTCACCTAGGTTTTCTTGTTTTTGTTTTGCAAATTGTTTCCTAATCAACTCTAGCAAATCATCGGCCATTTGAATACTAATATCAGCCAATGAAGCTAATTCTGAAGGGGTAGTTTTAAGCAGCTTTCTTGGAGTGTCAAATCCTGCCGCTACAATGTTATCGATAATCAATTGATTGATGCTTTCGATCTTAGAGATAGGTTGATCAAGTGCCTCATCTTCAGAGAAGGCAAGTTGCTTTCTCTCAAGGGTGAGCTCTTTTTGATGTTCCGACATTTTATGGATCTCTACCTTAACTCCCACGAGCTCCGAAGTCAAACGGACATTGTTACCTTTCTTCCCTAAGACAGCAGGATAATCTTCATCAGCAGTTACAAGGGTAATCAAATCGTTCTCTTCATCAAATTCTGCCTTTTTGATGTCAATGGGAGACAAGGCATTCTTCAGAAGAACGAAAGGATCATCAGAGTAGGGGAGAACGTCAATTTTTTCATTATTGACTTCTCTTATGACGTTTTTCACACGAGTTCCCCGAACACCTACACAAGCTCCTACTGCGTCAATCTTCGGATCTGTGGAAGAAACAGCCATTTTTGTTCTGAAACCTGGATCCCTAACAATTTTATTGATGACCACGGCTCCATCGGAAATCTCAGGGACTTCTTGTGCAAAAAGAGCACTAATAAATTCAGGATGAGAACGGGATAAAATGACCTCAGCGCCACCATTTTCGGTATCTTGTACTTCATAGAGGAGAGCTAAAACCTTCTCTCCAATATGATACTTTTCCGTTTTGGGATAAAAGCGCCCAGGAAGAATCCCTTCTACTTTCCCTAAATCGACGATTAAGGTGTGCCCTTTGGTAACTCGTCTAACCGCGCCAGAGATCAACTCTCCTGTACGGTGTCTATACTCTTCATAGATGACGTCTCGTTCTGCACCTTTCAACTTTTGTGAAATTAGTTGTCTTGCAACCTGTGCAGCAATCCGGCCGAATTGCTCCGGATTTACATCAATGTCGATCCAATCGCCAACTTGACTGTTTGGGTCGAGCAGACGTGCTTCCTCAAGGGAGATTTCTTCGTCAGGGTAAGCTACCTCTTCAACGATTTCTTTCTCCGCAACACAGGAAAGTTCACCTGATTTTCGATCGATAGAGACAGTGACGTTATTCATTCCCTGTTGCCCTTTTCGAGCGGCAACCATTAAAGCCTCTTCTATCGCTGAGACGACTATCTCTCTTTTCACACCTTTCTCTCTTTCGAGGTACTCGAAGATGGCAAGCATGTCTTTATTCATAATTGTGCTGCTCCAAACTTAGTTTTGATCTTCGTCTTCTTCGTCTTCATCTTCGTCTTCATAAGAGCTGACGACGATATCATCGGCATTATGATCATTGGTCTCTACGAGAAATTCCTTAATCGATAAAGAGATTCTCTTGTGTTCTCTGTCGATCTTGAGCACTTTTGCCTGAACAGGGTTCCCCACGGATACAACGTCTTCTACCTTGCCAAAAGCTTGGTCAGAAAGTTCAGTGACGTGGACTAATCCTTCGATACCATTATCGAGTTCAACAAAAGCTCCAAATGCGGTGATTTTGGTGACGATACCACTCACAACACTTCCAATCGGCATAGTCTTTTCAATAGTTTCCCAAGGATTTTCAGTAAGTTGTTTTATCCCAAGAGTAATTTTCTTGCTTTCCTTGTCCACTGAAAGGATGACAGCGTCTACTTTATCCCCTTTTTTGAGGACTTCACTTGGGTGTGACACTTTTTTAATCCAGCTCAAGTCAGAGATATGAATTAACCCATCAACGCCAGGTTCCAACTCGACAAATGCACCATAATTGGTCAAATTGCGAATCTCAACAGTTACCTTCTTCCCTTCTGGGTAGTTGTTTTCAACATCTTCCCATGGGTTTCGATCCATTTGCTTAATGCCAAGAGAGATCTTTCCTTCTTCTTTTTGGACAGAAAGGACGATCGCCTCGACTTCATCGCCTTTATTGACGATTTGACTTGGGTCGGTCACATTCTTCACCCATGACATTTCACTCACGTGAATCAATCCCTCGATACCAGGTTCGATTTCAATGAATGCGCCATAAGCGACCAAGTTAACAATCTTTCCACGGACTCTAGTTCCAGGCGGGTATCTCTGTTCAATCTCATCCCAAGGATTCGCATCTTTTTGCTTCAATCCAAGAGCTACGCGGCCTTTTTCTTTGTCCACATGTAAAATCATAACTTCGATTTCATCGCCCAAGGCTACGATTTCACTTGGATGTTTAATTCGCTTCCATGTCATGTCAGTGATGTGGAGGAGTCCATCGATTCCATCAAGGTCGAGGAAGACCCCGAAATCAGTGATATTTTTGACGATCCCTTTGCGGATGTCCCCGGCCTTAATATCTTCAAGAAGTTCAGCTTTTTTGCAGACTCTTTCATCTTCCAAAATCTCGCGACGAGAGACGACGATGTTCTTTCTTTCGATATTGATTTTTAGAATTTTGACGTCGAAATTTTTACCAATATATTCATCGATGGTCTTGATTCGCTTATTGTCGATTTGAGAGCCAGGCAAGAAGGCATCCATTCCGCCGATGTCGACCATGAGACCGCCTTTGACCTTTCTGGTAACCTTACCTTCAATGATCGAGCCTTCTTCGCAATGCTCAAGGATGTATTCCCACTGTCTTTGTTTTCTAGCCTTCTCTCTTGAAAGGAGGATCTGTCCACTTTCAGCTTCGGTGTTGTCGAGGTAAACTTCTACCTGGTTTCCGAGTTCAATTTCATCGCTGTTGGTAAATTCGCCTGCAGGAATTAGTCCCTCAGATTTTAGGCCGACATCGACAACGATAAAATCTTTTGTAATTTCGACGATGGTTCCGGTTAAAATCTGGCCTGCTGAAAAGGAAGTCAACGACCCTTGGAGGGATTTTGTTTCTCGGGCATCAAGCAGTTTCTGAAACTCTTTAGCTTCAGTCTCGTTGTAGTTGTCTTCCCCAAGTATTTTGCTTTCGTCTTCTACCCATTTGGTAGCTTCGTGTTTGGACATGTTAAAGGTTTCTCCTAGTTTCTGGATAATGCAAAGAGTCTACCAAACTTTAAAAAATAAAAGCAACCTGTAATTGATACGAATTTTCTTCATTTTGGTAAATTCGAACTTTGTGTTACATTGTATCGGAATGAGAGAGGACAAAACAATTCTTGTCACCAAGTTTGGTGGAGCAGCTCTCAAGGAGCTTGAAAATTTTAGTAGGGTGGCTGAGATTGTCTTGTCGAGAAAAAAAGAGTTTGATGTCGTTGTTGTTGTCATCAGTGCCATGTGGAAGATGACGGATCAGCTAACCGAGCTGGCAAAAAAAGTTTCTAAGAGTCCCCCAAAGAGAGAACAAGACATGCTCCTAACCGTAGGGGAGAGGATAAGCATGTCCCTACTTGCTATGGTAATTGAGGATATGGGGGAGAGGGCAGCCAGTTTCACAGGGAGTCAGGCAGGGATTATCACTAACTGCGAACATAGCGATGCTTCCATTATAGATGTAAGGCCCCACCGTTTGATTCCTCATCTTGACGGCTCTAAATTTGTCGTAGTCGCCGGATTTCAGGGGGTTAGTCAAAAAGGGGATATCACAACTCTTGGACGGGGTGGGTCGGATACTACAGCTGTGGCGTTGGCAACGGCTCTAAATGCGAAAAAAGTTGAGTTTTATAAAGATGTGGACGGGGTATACGAGAAAGACCCTAAATATTGTCCTGAAGCTAGGCATATCCCTCGTCTCTCTTATGAAGAAGCAATCTCGATTATCGAGTCTGCTGAAAAAAAACTTTTACACCCGAGGGCCCTAAAGATGGCAAAAGACAATGCTATCCCCCTTGAAATCATCTCATTCAATAAAAGCCAAATTAAGAGCATTATCGTCTCCGAAGAGATCAGCCGGCCTTCAAAGCCGATTTTCGAAGTCGATACTTTAGTTTCTAAAGGTTAATTTCTTCATGACAAAAGATCTTCAGAGTGAACTTTTCTTTTTGCTGGCAGGCGAAGAGTTTAGTTTAGAGAGGGAAATTGCAAAACGGATTATTAAAAATATTTTTGGCGAGAAGGAAATCACTCTTCAGGAAATTCAGAAAATTCCCATCATTAAAACAACGAAACTTGCGGAATTGTCCTCCGAACTTGTCATATCGATACTTGCTGCTCAGAGATCCGACTTACCAAAATTTGTTTATGAGATGATTTCAAAATGGCTTGTTCCTGGTGTCCGTCTCGATATAACATCTTTCTTTTCGACTAAACTTCGATTTTTTGAACTTGATCAAACAACCTACTTTGCTTTTGAGATTGTCATTATGGTTCCTGATCTGGAACTCTTGGGAAGGATTCGTTATTCCTTGCCGTCAATAGAAAGAGAGATCTGTCTCGGGGTAAGATCAGTTTATCATGCTAGAAAAATTTTAGAGCTCAAAGGGCTTTCGCCCGATGAGAAAAGCGTGATCATTCAAGAGAAGGTGACAGCCTTACTTCAACGTTTTCCCAATCTTTTCGATTATGATTTTTATTTAGCGATGCAAAAGTTTTTGGTTTCTGTCCCTGAAGAGTATCGAAGTTTAAGAAGTTCGAGGTTTTTATCGAGAATTGTTTCAACCACTTACTATCTGCTTTCTCGTGTTTCTCAGGAATCGGAGAAGAAAGATAAGAAGAGGCATCTTTTTTTGAAAATTGCCCCCGTTCAAGTACAAACACCCTTTGGTGAAAAAATGAACTTAGGGTGTTTTATTGGATTGAATTTTCTCAAGCCCAATGAAGTCTTTGAAGAAAGGCATTTGTTAAAAGCGGTGCTCCGTCTGGTTAAGGGGGTGATTATTGTTCCCGAATCGTACTTCATATTGGAAAGAAAGGAAGATGGGGAGATAGGTTTTTTTGTTGAGCTCGAGAGAGAAGATCAAGCCTCATTTACAAATGAAGAAGTTGATCTTTTAAGAAGAGGGCTTTTGAAAGAATTGCATGGTAGCGTAGAAAGCCTGGTCAGACCCCTCTTTATGCCTCGTAATGAAGAAGAGGCAATGAAATATATCGTTACACTTAGTGAAGAGATTACTTCGAAAAATGATATGCCCCAAATTGCCATCATTTTTGATGAACAGACGGATCGAATCCTTTCCTTTAGCGCTGTTTCTGTCAGACCTTTTGAAGAGGGAGCTAGTAAAATTGAAGAATTGATCAAAACGAGAACCGGTTTTGATGTGAAACTTGAAAAGGTAAAACGGATTGGTGATGGAGTTCGACAAGTGAGGAAAGAAGCATCGATTCTGAGGATGTTTCTCTCTCCTGAGGAGTTTCTGCGCGACGATTTTTCTGTCGATTTATACCGAGCCAGACAATATGTTGTCAGCTATCTAATGTCGCTTTTTGGCGATGTGAGGGATTACAATGGAGGGATGATTTCCAAACAGATGGAAATCTTTCACTCGTTTCGCGAATTGATCGAAAAAAGTGGTGATTGCAACGACATCCTTCTCGAGAACTTCTTTTATGCCTTGGCTCCTATTGAGCTGAGGGCTGCGGTCCACCCCGAAAGGCTCAAGCGTCTCTATTTTTTATTTAGAGAATTGTACAATGATCCCAAGGGCGGTACCAGGATCATGCAAGTGGCGGATGACAAGTGTCTCTATGTGGTTCTCTCCGTCAGCGACGGAAAGACCAGAAGAAAGCTGATCGACGCCCTCCTCGACAGCGATATTGAGCCGACAAGTTTAATCAGGTTTGGTCTTGCTTGTGATGGCAAACACTTCATTGGATTCATTCTCTTCACTGAATCGGAAAGTATCAGGCAAGACTTTCTCAGTAAAGTTGAGATAGGAATGAAACGAGATGATGGTTAGAGCACTACTTCTCTTTTGCCTCCTTTTCATCGCGGTTGTTGAGGCTAAAATCAAGGCAGGAGTGGCGCAATTTGATATTACTCCACCCATAGATTCCCCTTCAGCCGGCTTTGGATACCGGATGGGGACTAAAATGGAAGGGGTACTAGAGCCTTTGGTGGCATGCGCACTCTATATTGATAATGGATCCCAAAAATTCGTGTTTTGCAGCGTGGATCATCTAGGCATTCCCGAGTGGCTCATTCAAGAGATCATCAACAAAGTTAAAAGAGAACCAGAGCTTACTGATGCCGCCATTTACATTAGCTCATCACACACCCACTCAGGGGGTGGGGGATTCTACGATCTTCCTGTTATCGATAAGATCATTTTTGGCAAATATGATTCATTTTTGGCGGACCTCTTAGTTGAAGGGGTCTCCCAAGCGATCATCTACTCTACGAAGACATTAACTGAGGTAGAAATCGGTATTGGATATGGACAAGTTCAGAAAATGTCGAGATTTCGGGAAAAATACAAAGGTGAAAAAATTCCCCCTCCTCAACAAATTGCCATGATCAAACTGGTCGATCAAGAAGGGAAGCTTTTTTCCCTCCTCTTTTCCTTCGCATCTCATCCCATCATTCTTGGGAGGGCCAACTTGCTCTTTTCTCCCGATTGGGTGGGATATACCAGAAATGCAGTGTGCCAGCACTATGGAGAGAATACAAAAGTTCTCTATGTCAACGGAGCTCAAGGGGATGTTTGTTGCGCAACGTCCGGGGAAGACTCTAGAGAAGAAACATGTAAAAAATATGGGCTGAAAATGGCTGCACATCTTATAGAACTCTGTGACAGCCTTGCGACAAAAGAGGAATGTTCATTTGAGTGTGAGAAGTTCAACTATGAGCTCAATCTAAAACCTTACAATATTCCCCTAAAGTTTTTCAGTCCAATCAAAACCCAAATCAATTTGATTGTTATCAATGGCAGCCACGCATTTATCACCATTCCTGGTGAATTGAGTTCTATCTATGATCACAAGTTAAAAGCGCTTTCAAAAGAACTTGGTTTTGAAAACATCACGGTATTTGGTTTAACCAATGGGGCTCACGGCTATATCATGCCCCCTGAGATATGGAAAGGATCTCAGTCGATTCATCTCTCTCTTGGAGGGCAGTATTATGGAGAATGGCTGATGCAAAAGATCGAAGCGCTCCTCTCTCAAAAGAATATGGTTTCAAAGTAAAATGATTATTTTAAATACCAAATAAAACCAATAATTTTGTATAATCATTTGCGCTATTAATTATAAAATGAGGAAATTATGGATATTTCGGTTGTTACCTCGACTAGGGAGGCCCTTGATGGCGTTAGCCCGTCTCTACCCGAAACAGAGGTCCCCCAGATGGCACCTCTCAGTTCTTTCCTCTCATGTGGGTGTAAACATGACACTTTGATCCATATTCGAGACCTCCTTGGAGGAAAAGTCCCTCTATTTTTCGGCTTTACCGATGCTCAAGTAAGGCCCTTTCTAAGTCTAGAAACCCGGGCACTTTGGGCGAAGGTCTCTGAGATGGGCTCGGCTGCTTTAGAGGAGGATCATCTTATTGGTGACTTAGAGGTCTCTGTAGAACGGGATATCTTAGCTGCTGAGCTTCCATTGACGCCTGAACAAATAGCTCTATTGAAAGAGTGGGAGGGGAAAACCCTCATTGTGAGGAGCTCTTCTAATGAGGATTCTAAGGAGAGCATTAATGCTGGAGGGAATAAGAGCTTGGGTGGAACTGCCCCAACCCCAGAGGCAATCAAGAAGGTACTCGCTAAGGTGATTGCTTCTTATTTTACCCATGATTCTCTTAGAAATCGGTCGGCTTTCGGCAATCCTTTCAGAGAAATGCCTCTTTGTAGCGCTCTCATCATGGAGCAAATCGTCGATCAAGAAGCTCATTCTCCTATCGTTAGTGGGGTGATGATGACGCATAAAACCGATTGGATTCCGCGAAGTGAGGGTCAAATACCTTACATCGCAGCTTCGTGGGGTTTTGGCGGTGGGGTTACCTCGGGGAAAGTTCCTTGTGACGAATGGATTCTTACAGAATCGGGGGCCTATGCGACCATTCGACAAAAAAGAGATCGATTGAAGACTCTCCCTGGGGGAAAAGTGGCAAGGGTGGCTAACCCACTTGAGCTTCGCGAGGTGCCTGTGTTATCTGAAAAGCAGCTCGATCAATTGAGAGAAATTGCGGTAAAATTAGAAGGCCACTTCAAACAACCGATGAATGTTGAGTTTGTCTTTCAAGGGGACCAGCTTTACATTGTCCAAGGAAGATCTATTCAAACTCCAGAAATTAGTTCTCCCACTTTTCTCGACCCTGCTCAAATCCCTCCCCACAGTCTCCAATTCCATTGCACAACAGTCATCCCCGGAACGAGCGAGGTTCTTTCAATCCCAGGCAATCAAGTTCTTTTTGCCGAGGATCTCGAAGCAGCCGATCGTGCCTACAACCCCATCATTCACCGGGCTGTCGTCGTTCGCAATGAACCAGAAGGGGCGAACAGCCATCCTGAGGTCAACTTTTCTAGTCAAAAGAGACCTGTGCCATGTTTGGTATTGTCGGAAGATGCTTATGATCATTGCAGAAAAATTGTTAAAGAAACACAAGTGCAAATCTGTCCACAAACAGGTCTAATCTTGATCTCAAACGGGGCTGCTCCCATGATACGAAATGGGCTTTTCCTACACCCCGCCAATTTCTCCATCACAGTAGATCCTACCTACCGACGCCAACGTAAGAAATCCACGCACAAAATGACCCAACATCTTCAAGAACTTCTTAGAGCAGTGCCTGAGATTTTAGAAGCGAGACTCGATGAAATTGAACGTGCCTATAGAGAAATCGCTCGTGAGATCAGTGAACGCCCTGCGATGACGGACCGTCTTAAACGGATTTCGGGACAAATCGATCAAGTTGCTATGCAAATCTTCAAGGGGATGAAAAAAGCCCCACCTACAACGCTTTCGTTTCATGCGACACTTCTGCGACATCTGGTTGAAGAAAGCTTAACCTCTCTTGAGGCTGAGACGCACTTATCTCAAGCAATCGAAAGTTTCATTTTAGAACATCGAGACAATCAAGTGCTTTGTGAATTAGCCCTATTGGGGAATAAAGCCTATGACGTCTCTCTTCAAGAGAAGTGGCTGACTTTCCTTGCGGGCGGGGGTGATACAAGCGGCTTATTAGAAAAACTTCGTCAATTCGACGCTCTCGGGATCCTCTCGCTCTGGTTTGCCATTCACTTTACCGATACATCTTCGATTATCGATGAAGGCTCCCCAGAGTTTTACGCTGCTTGTTTTGAATTTGGAGATCGGTTTCGCCAGTTAACAGAAAATACGGAGAGAATCGCGACTCTTGAGGAACTTCAGACAAACTGGGAAATGGTTGTAAGCGAATCTCAGGCATTCCTGCGCTTTTGCTCTCAAAACCCTGAGAGAGATTTGCTGCAATCTATGCAACTTTCCAAAGTCTACTACGATCTAGTTCAGTTATGGGATCTCAATATCAAATCTGTTCGAACCTCTAGATTCTTACCAACTAAACAAGAAGCCACATGTGTAAAAGAGCGCCTTAAGGCTTTTGCGCAATTTGCAAGGGATTCTGTGAAATGTTCGGCTATTCACCTCAATGAAATTCAGCATAAAGAGCTTGAAGATGTCATCATATACAGTCTATCTCATGGTGGTTTTCAAAGCCGATGGGTATTTTCTGTACAACATTGGTTAATACCACTTCCTTCACATCGTCCAACTATTAAAACCGATGATGAAGCATTGACAGTTCTCCATCAAAATTTACTGCAACTCTCGAGTCCTCCTGCTGCTGACGTTACTAGATTCCTTCCTGGGCCGCTTGCGTTAACTGTTGAGTCATTCCAAAAGAATCGCAGTGATTTGGGAAGGCGTTCAGCCACTTTTGTCTCCATGTCTGATGAGAAAGCAACAGTCACCATGAATGTTCCTCTAAATCTCCATAGCTTTGTCGTCACACTGCAACAGACAAGAGGAAGCGAAGAATTAACCATTAGTGCCTATTGGCGAGGTTCTGATAATCCGCAAGTAGCTCACCTAGAGTTTATAAAAGTGTTTTCTGCATTGAGTGGAATTTCCATCAAGAGTTATTCTATACACAACACTAGTTTAAAAGTGGTCTTTTCTATACGAGGATGTGAGCAAATCGATCTTTTGACTAAAGCGATTTTCCACGTCAATCGATTGACTTTAAGTAGATCTGATTATCTCGAGGCTTTAATCGAACTTGTCCATCCAGAGCAAATCGTTGCTGAGTCTGAATCTGCCGAGTGGGATCAAGAGACAAAAGAAACAAAAATGCGCATTTTTGATTATATGTGGAATCAATTTGTCGCCACAGAACAAGAAATGCCTTGGTGGTTCAAAAATATATTCAAAAAGAGCGGTTATTTGACAGAAAGGGGGTTACTACCCCAAGTCATCTGCCGAGTCAAAGAAGAGCTTCAGGGCATCCGCCTCTCTAGTGGATATGAAAAAATGTTTACAGGCATTGTTCTTCGTACAATGAGTGTTGAAGAACTAAACGAGGTACAGTGGCTAAATATCATCGGTCCCCAGACATTATCTTGTGACTATCTTGAAGATGGTTATCGTAACGGGCTTTTTAAGCGACTTTGCCAAGAAGCGCCTCTCAAAGCAGTATCTTTTTGTGAGAAAAACTACCTGCGTTCAAAGTTTATATCGGAGTTTCAATCGATTGCAAGAGAAATGGCTGCTTCCAAGGAGCCAAAAACAGCCGATCAACTCGTGTTCATTGCCAAATTTACCTAAGACTTAAGTCTTGTTGCATATAAGAAGGTCTCGTTGCTCTATCCGCTTGGCAATCGGGAATAAAATGAAGAATCGGTTTTATTTTTTTAAACCACCCGCTCACTACGTTCACTAGAGCGCACAGAGGAAGAAATTAAACTTTAAATCGACGTATGCCATCACGAAGTAGCCTTGTATTGAAATTGATCAATAGACCATATTTGCAATCAGATAGCTTTAAATAAGATAGCATTTGCGCTTCGTGGATAGCAGTAATCCCAGACACAGATTTGATTTCAATAATCAAATTCATAGACTAAACAAGCTTCATAGGCAGATTCTAAAAGCCCAGGTCCAAGAATTCTATGTACGTCTATGGCTGCACCAATGATTTTTCCAGTAAGACTATTTTCTTCCTCTGTGGGCTCTGCGCGCTCTAGCGAACCTTGTTCGCGGGTGGTTGAAAAATTCAGGCACAACATTATGCACGATCAAGGGCATTTTTTATCAAGTCGATTCTTCAATCATTAAAACATGTAACTGGCGTAAGACTTAAGTCTTGTTGCCCTTTTCTGAGTGATCAGATATAGTGACACGGAGAGGCTATGAAACACGACTTTTTTTTATTAGAACCGTCGATGATTGCTGCAAAATGGTCCGAGTTTGGTCATGAGGCAGTGAGGTGTCAAGAAGCTCAGATCGAGATGCTTCATCTCGATGTTATGGATGGGCATTTCGTGAAGAACTTCACGATGGGCCCTGATATGGTGCTCGCCATTAGGAAAACAGTTCCCGATATGGCACTCGATGTTCATCTCATGATTTATTCCCCTGAGGAATACATTGAAACATTCATTGAAGCGGGCGCAAACGAGATTACATTTCATTTAGAAGCAACAGAAGAGATTGCCCACAATTTAGACTATATCCGCAAGTGCAATTGCAAGGCTGGCCTCGCAATTAGGCCTGAGACATCCGAAACGCTTTTATTGAAGTACCTTGACCAAGTCGACAAGGTCCTAATCATGACAGTAAACCCTGGTTTCGGTGGGCAGAAATTTATGAAAGAAATGCTCGAGAAGGTAAAGTTCATCCGTGAAAAGGCCGATCAAGAAGGTTTCAAGATCGATATTCAAGTCGATGGAGGGATTAATCTTGAAACATGTAAGCAAGCTTTGGATGCTGGAGCCAATCTGTTCGTTTCTGGAACAACGTTTTTTAAAGAGAAAGACTATACAAAGATTCATCATGAGTTCAAAAAACTGTGGAGCCCGAAAAAATAAGGAGTGGCGTGGAAGGAAATTCGCTGAAAAAGGTTTGTACAATTGGGGGAGGGACCGGAAATTTTGTTGTTCTCAGGGGACTGAAACACTATCCACTTGAACTTAGTGCTATCGTATCCATGTCAGATGATGGGGGGAGCACGGGAGTTTTACGAGATGAACTTGGGGTTTTACCTGCTGGGGATGCAAGGCAGTGCATCGTGGCCCTTTCAAACTCTTCCAGACTCATGAGAAATTTGATGAATTATCGCTTTGATTCGGGGGGATTAAAGGGGCATAGCTTTGGAAATCTTTTCTTATCAGCATTGGAGAAGATCACCGGCAGTTTTGAGAGGGCGATCGAAGAGACAGGAAAAGTTTTAAATATGAAGGGAAAAGTAATCCCTGTAACCACTGAACAAGTACGACTACAAATGGTATTAAACAGTGGAAAAGTGTTAGAAGGTGAAAAAGAAATTTATTTATCACAAGAAATCGAGCAAGGGTATAAAAAGATCTCTTTAATTCCTCATCCAGAGGCAAATTCTTTAGCAATTGACGAGATTTTAAATGCCGATGCCATTATCATTGGGCCCGGCGGTTTTTACACATCGATCATTGCCAATTTATTAGTTGAAGGGATTGCAAAGGCAATCAAGAAGACCCATGCAGTGAAAATTTTTGTTGTGAACCTGATGAATCGAAAGGGACAAACGACAGGATATAAAGTTTCAGACCATGTAAAGGCGATTGAGGGGTATTTGGGGGAAGGGATCTTCGATTATGTTTTGGTCAATAATCAAGAACCGGAAAAAGAATTAATAGAAGTTTATCGTGAAGAAGGTGAGTTGGTTCGGTGCGATATTCAAGGTCCTAAGATCATTACAGCTCCGATGTTAGGGGAGCTTAGTGAAAAGTCTAAAGGTGACTTAATAGAAAGGAATTTGATACGGCACGATTCGAAAAAACTGGCCAATGAAGTGATGAAAATACTTGCGGGGATAGAAGAGCCTTGTTACTCATCTTTGACTTAGACGACACCCTCATTGAGACGACCATTTTTTTGACTGAAAAAAAGTTAAAGAAGGCCCTTAGTGCTATGATAAGTGCGGGACTTAGCGTGCAAGATCCACATGCGGCTGAAGAGATGCTTTTAAGGATGAATCTTGCCGCCTTCTCAACCAGGGATCTACTCGAAGAGTTTGTTGAGCTCGTGAGAGGAGGGGCAGAATTTGTGAAGGTGGGGATGCACGAGATTGAGAAAGTTGACCTTGATCAATATGAAATAGATCTAGCTTATGATGCGATCGAGATTTTAGAGGAATTAAAACAAGAGTCCATTTTAGCTCTTGTGACTCGAGGAAATGAGGAGATGCAGAGAGAAAAGCTCAAGTTTTTTGGAATTTCTCCTTCACTTTTTTGTGAGGTGATCATTACCACATTCTTTGACAAGGGAAAGCATTACGAATATTTGCGGGCAAAGTATGGGTTTTCTCCCCATGAAATGATCGTCATCGGGGACAGGGTGGATTCTGATTTAGCTCCGGCAAAGCAAATGGGGGCGATCACAGTGCATATGAAGAAGGGGAGAGGGGCTAATAGCCGTCCGAATAAAGAGATTGTGGATCACACGATTTATCAATTAAAAGAGTTAGTTGCAATTTTAGAAACCCACGCAAAGCCATTGGAGATGGTATGACAACGAGCAATCAAATCACACCAGGGATGACAATCGAACTCGATGATAAGATTTATCGTGTCGAGTCATCGGTAAAAGTGACAATGGCCAAAGGGGTCCCTTTCGTCAAGACAAAACTAAAGAACTTGATGAATGAAGAGGTGCTTGAGAAAAACTTCAAGCTCGATCAAGAAATTCAAGAAGTCAAGTTGAATGAGCGAACACTTGAATATTTGTATATGGAAGGAAAAAAACATCTTTTCCTCGACATTGATAATCTTGAACAAATTATGGTCGATAGCGAATTGATCGGGGACCGAGTCAATTATTTAAAAGAGGGGATCACGGTCAAGGCCCTTTTTTACGGAGAGACAATCTTCTCGATTGA
>JAJZEO010000075.1 GCA_021847505.1 bacterium | reverse complement strand
CATCTGTAGCGGCAACGACAAGAATCGCACCGTCCATCTGAGCAGCACCTGTAATCATATTTTTGACGTAGTCGGCGTGGCCGGGGCAGTCAACGTGGGCATAGTGCCTTGCTGCTGTTTCGTATTCCACGTGGCTCGAGTTGATCGTAATCCCTCTTGCCTTTTCTTCTGGCGCGTTATCGATTTGTGAATAATCTTTAAATACCGCACCACCCTTCGTTGACAAAACTTTTGTAATCGCCGCAGTTAGGGTTGTCTTACCATGGTCAACGTGCCCAATGGTTCCGATATTGACGTGTGGCTTGTTTCTTGTAAAAGCTTCTTTAGCCATTAGTGTGATCCTCCGAATAGACCTTATGAATTTTCGTTACTTGCCCAGGATAGGACTCGAACCTACGACCTCTTGCTTACCATGCAAGTGCTCTACCTCTGAGCTACCTGGGCCGAGTCCAAATAATGTTACCAAAAACTAGGCACCCTGCCTTCTCTTTGGCAACACTACCTTACTCCTCTTCAAACCAAAAAGTTGATTGCTGAGAGCATAATCTTAAGTTCAAAAAAATGCAAGCACCAATCTCGATTTTTTCAACTATCTTTGTCGATAGATGATTCTTCCCTTTGTTAAGTCGTAGGGAGAAACCTCTACTTTGACCCTGTCGCCCACCAAAACCCGGATATTTTTCATGCGCATCTTCCCACAAAGGTGGGCATTGATTTCAATTCCGTTGTCGAGTTTAATGATAAAAGACATATTGGGCTTAAGTTCCTTAACGACCCCTTCTACTTCTAATGTATCTTCTTTCTTTGACATAATCCAATCTGATAGTTAAATTAGTGGGGTAAAGCCACTAGGCAGTAGATAATAGACAAATCGCTTATTAACTTCAAAGAATATTTTTCAAGATTTGAATATGAGTATAGTTGTAGAAAATCAAAAAAGAGTCCTAGAACAACTCACTTCCTTAAATTCACCCGAAAGAATTTATCAATACCTGATCTCTCTTGGACAAAACTCCCCGCCACTTTCAGAGAAAGACAAAGTGGAAGCAAATCGAGTCCATGGCTGCCAAAGCCAACTTTACTTAATTTGTGAAGGGACAAAGGAAGCTCTTTTTTTTCAGGCTGACTCTGACGCCCTTATTTCCAAAGGCATCGCACTCCTTCTACTCTCCATTTATAATGGGGCTTCTGCGGAAGAGATTGCTAAATCCTCTTTGAGCTTCTTTAAACAATTTAATTTACACTCTATTCTTTCCCCTTCTCGTCTTAATGGTCTTGAGGGCTTAGAAAAACGGATTAAGCAAACCGCCATAAACTATTTGTTATAGATTGTATTTTTAGAGTTTTTTGCACTATAATATTTCTATTAAACTCCTTAGGAGAATTTTCCAATTATGCTTAGTTGTTGTTCCACCTCATCCTCACCTAATCCTTTCCATAATGTGCTTCTCGATAATGAAACTCAACTACAGGCTCTTAAGCGAGAGAGTACCTTTTATGAGATCGCCTATGGGGTTAGCTGCGTTGCCCTCTGGATTTTAGCCATTGGGGCAGTCTTCTACGTAGCTTCAATGGGCGCCCCCTTGGAAGGAATCATTTTAACAGGCACATTGGCCTTATTGCTGATAAAAACTGTTTTTGAAAATTTTCTTTACTATTTAGATGAAAAGGCAACCTCTGCTACCCACAAATATTTATTTGAAATGCAGATTTGTGATCTTTCTAATGAGACCATCCAAAATGGAAAAGACGAGGTAAATGAAGAGGATTTTTATAAAGATAAATTTTTAAGCTGGGGTTTGACAGATCTTTCCTCTGATCTTAAGGACTATATCCAACGACAATATGAGGATGAAGATTCACCCCCCTATCGACATCTTGCCCCCCTTATGGCAAGAGCGGAGACGTACCATAAAGCCGCCCAAGAAAGGCTTAAGGAGATTGCCCTAACTTTTCATTCAATTCCCGATGATTCTCATGTAAATCCCCATAGAGAAGAACTTGATAGACTCCGAGAAATCACCACCCAGCCCGCTTATGTCATTCAAAACGTCAGAGAAAAGGTTAGAAGCTTCGAAGCGATTCATGTGATCAAATGGAAAGAATATTACGATTTTCGATTTAGAGAAATTTTTGCACTCCATGTACTGCAGAATCCTGTTCATTCGGGGGAAATGACCGATGTTGGCTTCCTAACTGACGATAACACCCTATTCGATTACCTTCTTGAGACAAGAAATGCCAAGATAAACATCTTGTTTGCCTTCAAACCCCATTTTCTGAATATCAATCGAGATAGCTTTGAACGCGTTCATAAGGACACTTTTAACTCCTTGATCGCTGCAGGTCTTCTTTCTCTCATCGATGAAGGAAATGAGATTTTCATAACAACTGACGATGATGCCGCAACTATTGCTGAACAAAGAGCCAAAGCCAACGGAATGGATAGCTCACTCCTGGGACCTTTCCTCAAACAATTTGCCTCAGAATACGAATGGTCAGACGATGTTTCTCTAAATACATTCCTGAGATTTCTAGAACGGCATTCTGAAGAACTTTTCTGTTCAGAAGGAGTTCAAGCAGCAATAAGGCCGATAGTCAATGATCATTTCATTAAACTCTTAAAAAAATTTGATCTCTCCTCTCTCAGGGGACGACTTGCTAGGGCTCTTTTAAATAAAAGCGAGATCCACTTGGAGGGGTTGCCAGCCTCTTCATCGGGATTACGTCTAAAGAGTGATTTCTTTACGCAAGATCAAGTGGACCGTTGCCAGACATTCCATGAACAACTTGACAATCCTTCCATCTATAAGCTTTTTGACAACCTTGAATTTCAAACTTTGCTGGATGAGATCGAGTCTCATTTCTATCGCATTCAATAACTTGTTTTAGGGTGAAGGAATATCCTTAAATAGGCTACAATCCTTGCGTTCGTGAACAATATTAACCCCCCAAGAGTAATATCATGGATGCAATTTTGCCCCCTTCTATGGGAACCGCTTCTTCCCTCCCCGTAGAAACTAAAGAACAAAGGAAACCTCAAGAGCCCGTATCTAAAAGAATTTCTGACCTTATCGATTCTTTTTTATTTCACTTTAGCATGTTAGATACAGACTCACCTCATTTACTTTATCCTAGGCTAGGTTCACTCATCCATGATTTTTTTAAAATCACTTTAGATTGTGAGCCAGAAGGAGATGACAAACCCTTCATATTTGCTAAATTAACCACAGTGCTCGGGCGTGTAACTGAGAATTTATCCACCACAGAAGACGCAGACCATGCCTTAGAGATTAAAGCGTTTTTAACACATTTTTCGTTTTTTGTCACCATGGCCAATCAGTTCCTGAGGGGCATAGCCCCCCATGATCGCGTTTCCCAAATAATACCTTTGCTTAACGAGATTTCACCCTCTCTTAGAGCCTTCTATTTCTTTCTGTTGTTTAGAGAATTGGAATCTAGGGAGGATCAAACCCAGGCTGCAGTTGTCGTCTCGCTAATTCTTCTTGATGCACAAAACCTTTCTTCGGAAGTCAATTCGGATAGAGGCTTTATTCAACTTTGGGATTTGATTCCTTCTTCAATCTATGTACACATAATTCATTGGGTAGATGCGAACGCGGCATTAGGCCTTAAATCCCCGATTTTAACTACTTTAATGGGATCAAAAGTTTACGATTTTCATACGTATCGATGTTTTTTAACTACTATGCGGCTTAGGGCCTCAACACTTAGGAGAATACTTTCTGAAGACTTCACAGTCATCACTCATGAGAATGGGCTAGAAGTCCCAGCGCTAAAAAAGCCTATAGCGATTGCCCTCTTCGCGTTTTTTTCACTAATTAATTCTTTTGATGTAGATTTCATTCATGGTCCAGATGATGATGCTATAGAGATGTGCGCGCACGAAGAAGAAGAACGAATAAAAATGAAGGGGACTCCATCGAAATCATCTTTAGCTTTGATGGGTTCCTATTTAG
>JAJZEO010000136.1 GCA_021847505.1 bacterium | reverse complement strand
AAGATGGCAGCCAAGAGCAAGGGAAAAACCAACAGAAGAGTAGCTAGTGCATTGATTACTGGGGATTGGCCATTTCTTTCGGAGCAAACAAGAAAGAGGGATAACGTTTGCGACCCAGCCCCTGCGCAAAAATAACTTAGGATGAAATCGTCGAAGGAGATAACAAAGATCATGAGGCCAATCGTGATCAAAATGGGTTTCATTAGGGGGAGAATGACTCTAAAGAAAGTCTGTGTGGCCGTTGCTCCAAGAACACGAGAGGCTTCAAAAAAAATAGGGTCTATCTCTCTAAAGCGGACAAAGGCAATAGGTGCAGCAAAACCCAGTCCCACGACCGTGTGGGCGATGATGATGGTCATGAGCCCAAGCGGGATGTTCAATAGAGAGAAAAAACTGATTAGGGCGACGCCAAAGACTGTTTCGGGTAGGAGGAGATTTACATAAAAGAGATTTGTCATTCGGTCAATTTTTTCCCCTCGGGAAAGAGAAAATAGCATGAGGCAGGTGAGTAAAATGCAAAGGCTTGACGAGGTTAGAGCAATGATAAAGGAATTTCTAAAAGAGAGCCAAAGTTCTCGCTCGGAAAAAAGGTTGGAGTACCATTGAAACGTAAATGACTCCCAGGGAGCAGGAAAAGAGCGGGAATTAAAAGAAAAGACAATGAGGATGACCATAGGCAGATAAAAGAAACCAAACATCGTTAGAAGAAACGAGGTTTTAATGAATTTTGATCTTTTTAGCGTAGTCTCAATCATTGGTGTCCTCCTGCTAAATAACAAGAGAGTCTATTGATGGAATAATTTAAGATGAGGAGGCCTCCCATGAGGATTAAGGCCGATAGCAAAGTAAAAGCTACTCCATAAGAGGCAGTTGATTTGCCTAGGATAAAGAGTGAAATCACGTTGCCGACAAAGACAATTTTATCTCCCCCCATCAACTCAGGGATGACAAATTCGCCAAAAGCAGGGATAAAGACGAGGAAAATTCCCGATTTAATTGCTTTAGAAATCATCGGGAGGAGAATTCTTCCTAGTGTTTGGGATCGATTGGCGCCTAAGTCTAGAGAAGCTTCTAAAAGTCTAGTATCAAAGCGTTCTAGAGCAGAGAAAATAGGTAATACCATGAAGGGAAGATAGAAGTAGATCATCATGAGCAAAACTGAAAAAGGGGAATTCAAACTGTGCAGAGGGGATGAAATTAGGCCAATATTCATGAGGAGATTGTTGAGAAATCCATTTTTTTCAAGAACGAAGAACCAGGCGTAAATATGGAGAATGAAGTTTGTCCAAAAGGGAATGATAAGTAGAAAAAGAAGGACTTTCTGCGTTCGTTCGGAATTAAAGGCCATGAAATAAGCTAGGGGAAAGCCGAGCAATAGGCACAATAAAGTAGTTGCAAAGGCAAGAGAGAGAGAATTGAGAACAATGACAAAATAATTTAGGGTGCATACGTGTTTAAAGGCTTTAAGGGAAAAATGACCATCTAGCCCAAGAAACGCTGTCCAGCAGAGAACAAAGAGGGGGATAAAAAAGAAGAGAATTTGCCAAATAAAGGGGATTGAACCAATCGCAAATACATATTCTTTTGAGAGTTGTTTAATGATGCGCGAGAGGAGTGATTGCCGCTTTTTTTTTCTAGGAATTGAACTATCAATGACGGCTTCTTGCACTTACTTTAAACCTCTAACAATTGACCATTTTCTTTTTGCCAACAAAGAAAGACTTGATCATCAAAATCGATGTCTTCCTTAGGAAAGTGTTCCTCATTTTGTTCAAAGACTTGAACTTTCTTCGAATTAGGTAGAAGAACTTCATAGAGAGTCGATCGACCATTATAGACGATGGAGGTGACAGTTCCTTTTAGAGTGTTCGAAAAGTTTTCTACCGGACTTTTAGAGATGTAGATTTTTTCAGGGCGCACACTCAAAACAGCTTCTTTTGATCCGCAAACGATGGTTTTCTTAGTTGAGTGCGGTAGGACTTGAAAGCAACCGAGCTCCTCTACAGCAAATTTGGCCTCTTTGCCATCAGAGGTTAATACCCCCTCAAAGATATTGGTACTGCCGACGAATTCGGCAACAAATGTAGAAACGGGGAATTCGTAAATTTCGGTAGGGGTCCCAAACTGGGCAATGTGGCCATGGTGATTCATAATTGCCATATGATCGGCAACGGTAAGTGCTTCTGATTGGTCATGAGTGACGTAGACGAATGTTGTGTGAAGTTTGCTCTGGAGTTCGATCAACTCTATTAGAAGTTTTTCACGAAGTTTAAAATCTAAAGCAGCTAAAGGTTCATCGAGTAAAAGAACCTCAGGTTCACCGATGATAGCCCTTGCAATTGCAACACGCTGTTGCTGACCCCCTGAAAGCTCGCTTGGTCGTTTCTCCGTCTGTTCAGAGAGGTGAAAGGCTTTCAGAAGTTTATGGACCTTGTATTCGATCTCTTCCTTCGGCTTTTTGGCAATGGAAAGGGCATAAGCGACATTGTCAAAAACGGAGAGGTGAGGAAACAAAGCATAATTTTGAAATACCACATTGATTTTGCGCTTATGGACGGGCTGATGGGTAATGTCAACCGAACCGAGAAATATTTTACCTTGATCGACGCTTTCTAGTCCTGAAATGAGGCGTAAGAGGGTCGTTTTTCCACAACCCGAGGGGCCAAGAAGGGCAAAAAACTCCCCAAGGGAAATTTCAAGAGAAACATTGTCAAGGATTAGATGGCCTTGCTTCGATTTTGTTACTTTTTCCAGTCGGATACTTTTCATAGGCAAGTCACCTCAAATCTAGCGAGACACCTATATTAAAAAGAGAGGGGCATTTAATGCTATCAATAATCCCGTTTCGGGGAGATTTTTTCTTCCTGATCTCTTGGTAAGAGAAATCTTGCATTTTTCACCCTGATTATCCAAAATGGGCGATCGATTAGAAGACGGGAAAGGGAAGAAAATGTTGTATAAAGCTGCCGTAATTGGATCTGGGCCTGCTGCTTGGACGGCTCTTCTTTATTTGGCTCGGGCGCAGGTCGACTGCGTAGTGTTTACAGGACACACCCAAGGTGGGGCGAGGGGTGGTCAGCTGATGTTGACAACAGAAATTGAAAATTATCCAGGATTCCCCAAGGGTATCGGGGGGCCTGAATTAATGGAACTAATGGAGAAGCAAGTCAGGCAATACAAAAATGTGACCTGCGTAGAGGAAGACGTCCTAGAAATAGAACTCGGTTCGAGGCCATTTACTCTCAGGGGTGGAAGGACTTGTGTCCAAGCCTATTCAGTCATTGTGTGTACAGGGGCTTATGCAAGGCGCTTAGATGGCGTTCCTGGCGATAAAGAGTTTTGGGGGAAGGGAGTTAGTGCTTGTGCAGTGTGTGACGGGGCTTTACCGATCTATCGGAATAAAGAAATTGCTGTCATAGGTGGAGGAGACTCGGCATGTGAGGAGGCTCTTTTTCTGACCAAATATGCGAAGAAAGTCTATATGATTTTGCGTAGTGATAAGTTTCGAGCTTCAAAAATCATGGAAAGAAGGGTAGAAGAGCACCCTAAAATTGAGATCATTTTTGAGTATCAGGTCAAAAAAATTGTTGGTAATGATACAGTGACAGGTGTCAATATAGCTCATTCTAAACACGGGGTAGAGAAGAATCTTGAGGTGAACGGTGTATTTTATGGTTTGGGACACAACCCCAGCACCGGTTTTTTGAGAAACCAAGTTGAAATGGATGAGGATGGATTTCTTATTCGAAAAAATTGCACTGCTATGACTTCCGTCGAAGGGGTTTTTGCAGCTGGAGACGTGTGTGATAAGAGGTACAAACAAGCAATTACCGCAGCGGGGATGGGTTGTATGGCTGCATTAGATTGTGAGAGATGGCTCAGCGAACACAAGCTTTAATAATTCCTTTGGTTACCGCTTTTTGCTTTGCATTTCAAGGGAGGGCAGAGACGCTCCTTATTCAAGAACCTTGGTTTTATCCCCCTTTTCAATTTCATATAGGGACTGATGTTGGGGTTAATTTTTTCTCCGATGTCAACTATGGAGTCAATCCTGTTGGTTATTCCTCAACTAACGTGGAATGGAATTTATACGCTATAGCCCCCTTCACAGATACCTTTGATGCTGAAGTCGAGTTAAGCTTCTGGCGCACCACAAAATTGGACTTCAATTTAGAATCGGCGGTCCTTCAAATTAGAAAACAATTTCTCAATGATGTGCAAGGGGACTTTGTCAGCCTTGATGGCGGTCTGAATTATCGACTGGTTCCAAAAAGACGGCTTTCTGACGTTGCAACGCCCTATCATAACATTTCTAACTTTGAATTGTTTCTAGCAGCAGGCAAAGAGTTTTCTAAAGAGTATAAATGGTACATGAGAACATTTTTGTGGGCGGCAGTAGGGCAAGCGAATAAGGGATATCCCTGGGGGAAATTCAATTTCAACGTTAAAGGGAAGGCCTATGCAAATTACCTACTTGGGGGAGGAGCGGAAGGCTATTTTGGTGCAGGGGGAGAAAAGATCATCAACGTTAACAGATTCAATTCCTACGCAAATATCAAGCACCGTTCACTGGATCTCTATGCCCAATTTGGATACATTTCACAGGTTTGGGGATCAATCATATTTAGGTATACTTTTCGGCCTTACGCTAGATCATTCCCCGATGAGTACAATGCCTTTTTACTCTCTTTCGACTACCCGTTTTCCTTTTGAAAAGAAGGGTTCCCAAGAGCGATAGCTGAGGCTGTTGCGTAGTCTCTCGAATGTGACATTGAAAGGTGAAAGATCGGGTGGTGGAAGTGTTTACTGCATTTATCCGAAAGTGTGGCAGAGGGTTTGCCATTGGGGTGGTTGAGGATTTCAATATCGAGAAAGGAAATATTTTTCCCGAAGCCTTCTCCCAAAGCTTTCACAACGGCTTCTTTTGCAGAGAAACGAGCGGCAAAGCGTGGTTCTGGATCCTTGTAACGCAGGCAGTGTTGCTGCTCATTTTTTGTAAATAACTTGTCTAAAAAGCGTTGCCCATACTTGTGCATTGCCGATCTAAATCGATCGATTTCTATGATGTCGACCCCAATACCGATGATCGTCTGAACAGTCGGAAAGGTATTATTCATGGTCGTAGGAATGATTGGCGTCATACGAAGATCCTAAAGAGGAAAAGGAATGATCATCAACTAGGGCATTGGTGAAAATAATGCGGCCAGCAGAAGTTTGCTTGACGGAGATCACTTGGGTTTCGATCTGCTCACCGATAAAGTCTCCTCCATTGTTGATCACAACCATAGTTCCATCATCAAGGTAGCCAACCCCTTGTTTGGGTTCTTTTCCATATCGTTGTATCTTAATTGAAATGATCTCTCCGGGAGGGGATACAGGTTTCAAAAGATTAGAGAGGTTATTGATGTTGATGTATAGAGTTTCATCAGCCTGAAGTTGTTGAGTGCGATTAGCATCGGAGGTAAGAATATTTGCGTTTGTAGACCTGGCTAATCTTGCGACTTTGTGGGAAACATCGCTCATCTCTGGAAAATCAGATTCATTGTAACGCAGTCCAAGAGCTTTCATAGACTCAAGTTTCTTAATCACTTCAAGTCCCTTGCGGACCTTAGCTTTAGTTGTTTCATCGCCACTTTCAGCCTGTTTGTGTAGTTCTTTAATCAAAAATTTGGGAAGAATGACAGAGCTGTTGAGAACTCCAGTTGCAAGGAAATCAGAAAGTCGTGGGTCGCAAATCGCGTTGTAGTCGCAAATCAAATCTTTTTTATTATAGGTAGACTGTGTGAAACGGACAAAGGGAATGCTCAAATAGATCTCATCAGAAAAACGGATGGTTAAAAGAGTTCCTAGATAGCATCCTAGCAAAAAGAAACCAACTTTCATGATATCGACAGTCGCTGATGAAACAACTTCTGTGGTGGAGCCCAAATGAATCACTGTATCGAAAATCAAGGAGAGTGCCTGCCCCATAAGATATCCCAAGAAAAGGCCCAAAATAGCAATATTGAAGGTCTTTAAGTGATATTTTCGAAAGAAGGTATCAACGCCGATCAGAAAGAGAGTAAAACTCCCCCCTAAACAAGCCCCTGTAAGAATCTTCATGGAGGTTGACCCCACGGGGTAGGAGAGCATATAGGTCACCATAAAAATGACACTGAGAGCTCCAAACAAGATTCTTGTAAACATTAATGATTGGGTCATCGCCATTCTCCCTAGTTCTTACAACAAAACAACATTGTAGTTTTAAAGCTTATTTTTGTCGATTACGAACCTCTTTCTATTAAATAATCATCGGTGTATTCTTGGGCTATGAATTATTTTTTTCAATTCTCTCCTTTGGCATGGCTTTACTGGGATCCAAGTCCCTATGTGGTCATTCTTCCTTTCGTTGGAATTCCTTTGACGTGGTATGGATTGTTGTTTGCCGCTGGGTTTTGGATAGGATTCCACATTTTTGTCATGATGTTCAAACGCTATTTGGGGTTAAGCCCCAGATTCATTGAGGGGGATGTTGATTGGAGTTGGCTATCCGAGTCTCGAACAAGTGAACTTGCCAAGATAGAAGAGGGAAATTTGGAGGGTTGTAATCAACTCTTAAAATTAGATCTTTCCCCTGAACGGAAGAGATTTATTGGTCAAAAGGGCAAATTGATTGAGTGGTGCCGGCAAAGGAGAGGAGAGCTGATTGCAAGACAATTAGAGAATCGTCTGCTTTTGGAGGATAGACATCCAAGATTATTTGTTCCCCTTGCTGTTAGAGCTAAAGATTTTGCAGAGAAATTGATCTTGTATGTGATTGTTGCTACGATTGTTGGATCAAGGCTTGGGCATATTCTCTTTTATGAAAACATTTCCGAGTATTTAGCGAATCCTCTAGCGATTTTTAAAACGTGGGAGGGGGGGCTGGCTAGCCATGGAGGGGTCCTTGCTATTATCTTCTCTTTGTGGCTATTTGCACGTACAAGTAGAAAAAAATATCCCGATTTCTCTTTTTTTAGTCTATTAGATGGAATAGCAATTCCCACGATGCTTGTGGCTTCGATGATTCGCCTTGGTAATTTTTTTAATCAGGAAATTTTAGGCACTGAATCGAACCTTCCTTGGGCGGTTGTCTTTGGGCATCCAGCAGATGGGAGCGCCGTTTTTCCCAGGCACCCAGCTCAATTGTACGAATCACTGTTCTATTTCGGAGTTTTTGCTCTTCTGGTCATACTTTGGAAAAAGTATTCTGATCTATGGCAGCCAGGACGATTTGCAGGAATTGCGATTTTTGCATCGTTCACTTTTCGATTTTTTATCGAATTTTTCAAAACAGGGCAAAGCGTTTGGTTTGATTACCCGACTTCTTTAATGTTTATGGGGCAGCTTTTAAGTTTGCCGTTATCGTGTATTGGACTTTTTTTACTGGTTCGACAAAGAGTAATTAAGAAGAATCCCTGATGAGGGCGCGGCAGTGCTCCTCATTAATGGGGAAAAGCGGCACGCTCTTTCTAAATGTTAGATCCATTTCTGCAATGAGAAGTTCAGGGAATTGTCTTTCCTGATGTGTGGCTAAGAGACTGTATTGGTAGAGAATATGTCTATCTAAAGACGACTGTCCTTCCTTTCTTAATTTTTGATACCAAAGGTATTTAAACAAGATTTTGATCCGAATTTTGAGGGCCTCTTGCCAGCCAGAAAGACATCTGTTTTTCGCAATGTAGAGAGAGGTTACTTTCGAGATGAATTCATCAATGTTAAAAGCAAGAGGGGGGATTTTTTCATACTCTGCTTCTATATACTTCAGAAGGGGGTCATTACCATCAAAATGGAGTTGAGATGCAACCATGTCATTCTGGTGAGCCCAAATGGATAATTTAAAATCTAATCGATCAAGCTCAATCGCGCGCAAATTTTTAAGCGATACAAGAGTCATTTGTACGATCTTCTTAAAGGGCAGTGTCATATGATCAATATGGATACTGGCCAATTCTTCAAAGATAATCCGACGTAAATAGCCAGGAAGTTTTTCTAAACACTCGCTTTCTTCTGAAATCACTTTCCAAATTACGATTTCTAGTTCATCAATGAGACTCACAGAGAGTTTTGGAAGGGTCTCTGCTTGAGAGAATAGTTCAATCAGAGTCTCTAGAAGATGATTTAGGGGATCAGGGACTTTTTCTTCTTTGAGGTGACAGATTTCTTGATCAATAAACTCATAGACTTCCTGCCTCAACACCGGCGTGGATATTTGTATGGAATCTGTCGAAAGTGAATAAACATATTGGATCGCTGCTTGTAAACTCTCCTCTGCTTCTGTAATAGACATTTGAGAGGCGAGTTTAACTAAGAAATAAATCCTAGAGGCGATAAGAGAATAGCATTTGTCTTTCTCGAAGGGGGAAGTCAATGGAGTCTTTTGCAACTGGGATTTCACAAATGTTGAAATTTGGGCGATTTGTTCTTCTGATAGCCGTTTGTGAATTTGCAAATGAGGGTAAAGCTTTTCCGCAAGAAGAGCCATGAGTCCAGGAGAAAGTTCGTCGATAGAGCGGATCTTTTCGAGTCCCTTAATATTGACTAGACGTTTTTTTACTCGAATGGTCAACTCATCCTTTGTTAATTTATCTTGAGATGCAAGCTCCTCAAGTTGAAAGCGTACTATGATTTTATCCAAGCTGTCGATCGAATCGAAGGGAGCTTTGAAAATCTTTTCTACATTTCCAATCAAATGTTTTTGAACGGCCCAAATAGTTCGAGTTAAGTTTTCTAATTCGGGACGATCGCCGTCAATAGCAGCGATACATTCAGAGATTTTTACTGCTAATGAGTGGGCTGTGTTGTAAGGGTGGAAATCGGATGAGGACCCCTCCAAGCTTTTTAGGTTTTCTTGGATTAAGTAATCAATATTGAGCTTGCCATTGGGTTGTAAAGCGCCTTTTTTTTGTTGAATGGTTTGAAGATAGTAAAGGACCTTATTCCATGTTTTTTGCAGAGCCGTGCTTCCTAGTCGGTAACCTGGGAATCGCTTAGTAAAATCAGGTAAAATCTCTTTTAGTAATAGAGATTGGATCTTTCTCGACCATTTTTTGGGGCTTTTCTCTCGAAGAATTTCCCTTTTGATCCGTTTAGCAAGAAATAAATTGATTTCTGAGAACGGATCATGAAATTCTTCCGATTCGCTTAGGGGAAATAGAAATGTATGGGCTTTAAATGTGGTTGTAGCCGAAGGTTTAATAATACGCGAAGTCGGATCTATCGGATTTGCTTTATTATCCTTAAAGAAACTATCGCTAGAAAACGGGTCGTATTTAGAAAATTGGCTCAATTTTTTCGTTAAATAATAATTTAAAAATGTAAAGTTCGTTCTAAACGATAGGATTTTTTTTGTCTACACTCTTTTATATTCTTTTGGTAGACTAAGGATTCGTATACCGAATAACAAGGATGTTGAGTTATGAATCATGCCACAGTTGCAGGAAATTTAGGAGCTGATCCAGAAGTGCGATTTACCTCTGGGGGGCAGAAAGTGACGACTTTAAGAGTTGCTGCCCGTGCTCGGAAGGATGAGACAATTTGGTGGAAGGTTACGATTTGGGGAGAGCAGTTTGATAAATTGATCTCTTATTTAAAGAAGGGAAGTTCAGTTGTGGTTGTGGGCGAGGTGATGAAGCCCGAAGTGTATACAGATCGAGAAGGAAAGACACAAGTTTCGATGGGATTGGTTGCTTTTCAAGTCACGTTTAGCCCCTTTGGACGTGGAAAAAGTGGAGAAGAATCAGGAGCATCTAATAAACAACAAAGTGGATTTTCTCACGGTGGAGATGCCGGAGCATTTTCTGCCCCTGCATTTGAAAATTCTTTCGGAGGGGGATCTTCTCATCAAGATGATGAAATCCCATTCTAAATGATTTCTGAAGTTATCATAGTTTTACCAGGTGAGCATGGGTTTTCCCTGCTTCAATTTCTTAAGGGCAGGCTCTCCTATTCAGGAAAATCGATCAAACGTGCGATCGATGCAAATGGCTGTTTCATCAATGGACGTGCGGAGAGATTTAGTTCGTTTAGAGTAAAGCAGGGGGACCGGGTCGAATTGAAGATTGATAGAGGCAGGCGGGTGATCGAACGGGATTTCTCGCTTCTCTACGAAGACAAGACTCTCTCAGCTGTTTATAAAAACCCTTTTGTTTCCTGTGATCGAAATCATCGATTGCATAGGCTTGATCGCGATACTTCCGGGGTCTTGCTTCTCTCTGATGACCCCTTATACTATGAGATGTTTCGGCAAAGACAAATTGAGAAGACCTATATTGCTGTCGTAGAGGGGCGTCCTAAAGAGAAATTCCAGGTGATTGATTATCCAATAGGGGTCAGGAAACGGTATGATGGTCATAAGATCATGCATGTATCGAGTGAAGGAAAAGAAGCGATCACAAAGGTGATGCTTTTAAAAGAGCTTGGCAGGCTCAGTGTCCTCAAGCTTTTCCCTAAAACAGGGAGAACTCACCAAATCCGTGTGCATCTATCTGCATGCGATCTGCCCATCGTGGGAGATTATGATTATGGGAAATCTTACTCAGTTCATGTGCCAAGAATGCTGCTTCACGCTTATCAAGTGAAATTCATTCATCCTCACACAAAGAAAAAAACGGTGATCACTGCACCTTTGCCTGACGATATGCTTTCTTTTGTTACCGAGAATGAACTCGCCGCTCCATAATATGGCAGAGCCGTTCTAGGTCGATGTGGTTTTCCATAACGGAAATCGCTTCATGAACTTTTTGCTCATCTTCAAAAGTGATTTTAGCGGTAAACCCTGAGATCATTTTCATCGCACTAAAACTACTCCTAGCACAATAAAGGGCCGGGATATCGGCTTTCCTTATTTGTGAAACAATATGTTCTGTAGGGGGAGAACTTCCTGTAAAAATAAAACCTGATTTTAAATCGGCTTCAGGGTGTTTGATCTTAGTGTTCCAATGGGCTTTTAGGGTAGCAAAAACGATATCTTCTCTCGATGAGGGGGTGATGACTAACTGGCTAGGGATAATTAACTTCTCATACATCTCTACAGAAGTGGCCACTAAGCGACTTGTCTCAAAATGCCTCATTCGGTGGTTTTCTCCAGAGATGAGATGGGTTTTAAAAAGAGTCTCAAAATCCTGCATCGTGGGTATGGTCAGAAATCGGTCATAGGGTATGCAGCCAAGTAAAGGGATATCCCATTGTTTTAGGGCTCTACTCATATAATCAATGACCATCTCACGCTTATGGTCAAGAACGCGATTGAGGATAACTCCCGCGATATTGACCTTATATTGATCACACATTGTCTTTGTTAAGGCCAGAAGATCAAAGGAGGAACCTACTCCAGCTGAGGTAACTACGACCATTTCTAGTCCTAAAAGAGAGGCAACTTTTGCATTGTTAATATCGGCTATAGATCCAACCCCCACATGACCAGTCCCTTCGACTATCATGCAGTCGCATTTTTTTTCTTGAGCCTCATAGGCCTTGATGATCTTTTCTTCTAAATAAGGGGTGGAGACTTTGCCATCCAGATAATCCCTAGTGAATCCACTTTTAAAAATGATGGGGCTCATTTCTTCATATTGACCTTTTAAGTGAAAGCATTCCTTAAACAGGATCACGTCCTTATCAACGCTTGTGGTCTCGTTGACCATAACGTGCTCTTGGCCAACAGGTTTAATAAACCCTATCTTCTTATAATGCTTTTTAAGCCCTGAAAGGATCCCCAAACAAGCGGTCGTTTTCCCCTCATGTTGGTTGGTGGCGGCTATATAAATCGCAGGCTTCATATCTTTTTGTTATAAGGTTAAGAGACTAATTGCAAAAAAAAACTGTAAAGGTATTGTTGCTTGTAGATTCAGAGGAAAGACCTGAACAATCCCCCTTTGAATTTCATAAACTACTAAACATAAAGGAGGCCTTATGAAGAAGTGGATTATGTCGGCTTTACTCGCAGGTTTCGTTGTCTCTTTAGCATCTTGTAACAATGATTGCCAAGAGAATGGAAATAGAGGATGCAAACGATGCTCACCAAGCAAGCGTTGCACTTCTATGGTAACTGAAAAAGTCGATCAGAATAAAGCGTAACTCTTTATTGCTTAAAAGCATGAGAGCTTACTGCTTTCAGCCTTAGTGGATACCCACTAAGGCCTTTTTATTTTTATTGTGCTTTGAATATTAATGAGATGTATAAAAACATGAATTTGCCTTGCCTAAAATAGACCTTATTCTATGAATAGTAGGTAGAAGCAGTAGGGAGTTCATTACGGGAGGGCTTTCTACTCATGAATTTTAGGGCATTTGGTTTTTTGACAAAGTGCTTAGCGCAGTGATCCAAAATTTTTTAGGCCAATATATTGGTCTTGAGAAATTCAAGATCACTAACCATATGCCCTTACTTTTTTCGAAAGAAGAGGAAGGAGAAGATTGTGAAAAAGTGGCTTACTTTAGGAGTGCTAGCAACTTGCCTAATCGGTTTTGTTGCTTGTCAAAAAGACGAGAGTACCAGCAAGCGCCAAAAAAAGAGAACCAAGAGCATGGCGCAATCTGAGCAAGTTCTCGATCTAGAGATTGAAGCTGTTAATAAACAGTAACTATGGATTCAGCCTATCTTTAAGATAGGCTGAATTTTATTGGATGGCGGGTAAAAAGCCCATTCTTATCGCCAAGAAAGTGGCGATGTCTTTGTTTGCAATCATTTTTGCATAGATGTTCATGAGTCGTTTTGTCAATTCGCTATTGGCTGTTTGAAGGAGCTGTCTTAAGAGGGGAACTTTCATAAAGTCTGTATCGATCGTCCATGGAACCGCTTTAGGTGGAGTCATTCTATCAATGGAAGCGGTAAGGATAGTAAGCTGAGTTGTGATTCTTTCAAGGGATTCTCGTCTAAATAGGGCCAACTGGTTGGCCTCTGAGCGTCCTTGGGTTGCTTCTAATCGTGCAACTTCTTCCCCAGTAGTTCTTACTCTCATCCCAGCTATGCGGACCCCTTGTTGAAGGTGGCCTAACATGTCAGGTTCTCTCAGTTTGCAAGTTCTTTCCAAAATTTCTTCAATTGCAGTAATTTGAGCTCTTTTATTGGTAAGGGTTTCTGTTCCTTCGAGGATTCTCAAGGCGATCTCAATTTTTGAAACAACTTCATGATCTCTGCTAGAAGTTCTTTGATGTTCGGGAAATGCCTCTTTTAAATGGATAACAAAATTTCTAACATAATTGGCGGGGAAGGACCCGTTAGAATCAAGGGATGCCCTGAGGGATCGTTGTCTGTCATCTTGACCTAAATGCTGTTTAGCGAACTTAATCATTCTGGCATGAATGGTTAACCGATCTTGAAGCTCTGTTAGGGAAGCAAACTGCGATCTTGCCCCTTCGATTAGAGCTCTCATTTCTACACTATATTGTGCTACATCAGTGATGGTTTCTTCAAAGTTTAAAATAACTTCCATTGCATTCTCAATTTGTTGAGTAGATCCCTGAATGTGAGTTAAATTGATCCCGCATAAGATACCTTGTGCTTGGTCCCTTTGGATGTCATTAATGAGAGCCTGTAAACGCCTTTGGATTTGAGCGCAGTGATCGCTTGTACGAGTTAATGGCTCCACTAACTCTTGGTGGTGCTCTAAGAATTGGGTTCGAAGGGCTTCTTCATGAAGAACCCAATAAGTACCTTGAAATTGTTCTAGGGCATCGATCATAGCGCGAAGTTGGCGTTTATGAACATTTAATGAGGCCGTCTTTGTCGTTTTGTCATTTTCAAGATCGATCAAGTCTTTTTGAAGAGATCTCCAAATTCTAAATAATTCAGCACGAATTTGGAAAAGTTGTGTGGGATTTTCATTCTGGTCGTTGCTTTGGCAATAGGCTGTTAGGGTCTCTCTCCAGGCAGCAATGCGGCCAGTAAGTTGATCTCCTGGTTGGGCAGGTTCTTCGCCATCTAAAGCTTCTTGAGCTGGAGTTAGGAACATTGACTTAATGCGCGCTACATGATCTCCAAGAGCAATATCACATTCAGGATCTGGTGCAGTCAACGTTTGTTCTGCTACGTGCATACTGAGAGCTACTAACTGTTTCATCTTTTCGGAGATTTGCTCTCTAATTTCGTCATCTTCTTCTAAGTCGAGTTCGGTACCACTAGCTTTAAGTGATTCAGTAACGGAACCTAAAACGAGGTTGCCCATGTGGAGGACCATTCTTGGCTCTGTAAGAGCCTGAAGAGCCCCAATGGCTACATCTGAGCAGGCTTCCACACCTCGTCGTGAGGCATATTTTCGGAGAAATTTTTCGAATTCCCCTACATCCCTATCTGTCTCCATATTTTGGATCGATTCTATAGCATCAAAGAGAGCTCCTAAGGCAGTTGATAGCTTTCGTTTATGCTCGGGTGTCGAAACGTACTTTTTAAAATCGATATTTGTAAGGTCCACGTGTTCACCATCCTCATTTGTAGAGAGGGCTTCTATGACCGTTTCAAGAATTCCAAGCATTGTTCTATCAATAATAGGGGTGATTTCGGTTCTCTGAGATCTTGATTCTGTAAGAGCGGCATTTGTGGCGTTCACGGCTTTTTCTACGACACTGGTATAAACTAAGAGCCATTTAAGAGAGGCATTAATGCCCAAATTTACCGCATATTGGATCGGTCTTACGATCGTATTAGTGACAATCCAAAGAGGGATACGGATGACGTATGCCGCAACAGAAAGGGCTGTTCTAACAAAAAACAAATCGATTTCTGCGATCATGGCAACAATGTTCCCGTCAAGGTTATTTAACCAATCCACAACGATGGTGTTTTCTTTTAAGATATTATCGACCATTTGGACGGTAAACTCGTCATAAACATCTTTCGTAGAGCGACCATCAAATGAAGAAGTATCTTCTAATAGACCTCTTGAAAAGATCAAGCGCTCTCCCTTTGGTTTATTTTGGTTTGATGGGTCTTTTGCCACGTCGCTGATTTTCTTTGAAGCTGCCTTTAGTTCATCTAAAGCATGCATGGTCCCTTGACCTTCACCAAGGTGAATATTCTCAAGCCATCCATCCACAGAGTCTTTGGCTCCTTGAACAAAATACCCAATACCGAGATCGATCACACCACTTATAATCGGGAGAATGATGATCTTTATGAACCAGCGCCAGATGATCCAAACGTCCCCAGCGGGGTCAATCAATTCGTAGACTAGTTGTTCCTTAAAACGAGCCCGTATGATTTCTTCAGGGAGAGTTTTTCCATTCTCATCTGTAGCAATTGCCGTATAAATTTCATTAAATGTGACTCGAGTAGAACTCCCTCCCAGCAACTTAAGGACAGTTTGATAAAGGGAAAAGAGATAGCCCAACTCGCCTGTTTCTAGGATTAATGTGTGAAAGTTTGCTTCTTCTTGCTCTTTTGTTAAGATCTCGGATCGTGGGCGACTTTGCACCCTTGTAGAGGCTGTGTTCACTCGATGGATAAGAGAGCGCTCAGCTTGTGTTGCATCGGTGTCATCGGTTCCGAACAAACTTCCTAGATCAAGTTCGGTCATGTTGAGAATAAGAAGAGGGTGCTTGTTCATTAATTCACCCACCCTACGAAATGCTGCTTGAACTGCTTCTTTGCCAGGTTGTGAGCGGGAGAGGAGTTGTAGTAGTTCGTCTTTGGCCAGTCGCACATCTTCACGTGCTGTTCCTTGCTCTTGGCCTTGAATTCTTCCTAAAGCTGGTGCGGTAGGTGCGGTAGCTAGCCCACGTTCTAGCTGTTCAAAGTAAGTCAGTAAAAAACGCGCCCACAATTCATATAAGCCGTCCGTTTCCCCACGATTGAGAAATCCTGAAAAGATATCGACCAAATGGCCGACTGAAAGAGGGTGGTTCACAATGTTTCTTTTTATTAAAACAACAGTGCGTTTTTGAAGTGGATGACCAGATCTAGCTTCGCTGATGGTGATGGTTTCTAGTTCAATCGGAGGTTGGTCTAGATCATCAGGGTGGATACATCCTTCCGATCTTAAACCAATCTGGCTACGGAACCAATCACTCGTTGATTTTAATAAAAAGAAACATTGT
>JAJZEO010000049.1 GCA_021847505.1 bacterium | reverse complement strand
TATACCCCGCTGGAAATAGGAAGAATTGTAGGAGTTTCAATGATCCCTTCTTTTCTTTGTGCGCCATTAGTAGGAGCTCTTGCAGATCGATTTTCTCCTAAGCTTCCCGTATTTTTTGGGTTTGTTTCTTTGATTGTCTCCTTGGTCTGTTTCAATCAGTTTAAGATCACATCCGATTTTATTTTCCTATGCTCAGCTCTTGCTTTGTTTTCAATGGGACAAGTGTTCATCTTGACTCCTGCTGTTGCAGCTGCTTTGTCGTATTCCTCTACGGATGTTCGCGCGACTGCAGCAGGAATTTATAGTACGGTTCGCTTTCTTGGAGCCTCCCTCGGACTTGCTTGTATGACTCTTGCCCGTTCTTACACTTATACTCTTGGAGAAATGTTTGTTTTTGTGCATGGGGGATTGATTTTTTTCTCATTTTTAGCGGGCCTCTTGACATTAGTATCCTTAAAATCCTATAACGAGATCAAAACACCATCATAATTGTTTTGGAGCATTCGTGTGAATAAGCTGAGCCTAGGATTTATCGCAATAGCTACAAGTCTATCTGCAAATGTCGTGAAAATTGAGCCATTAAAAACGACACCGTTTAATACAAATATTCAAGTAGAGTTTGATACGAATCATTCAGTTCTCTCTCGTAATGATCCTATTTATTTTCATTTAAAATCGTTTCCTTTGGGCGTGAATACTTATTCTGAATCTCTGATGGGGCTGAGACAAAATCCTTATGGAACGACTGTTTTAGTGGTTCTTAATGGAGAGCACAGAATTTACCTAAAAAAAGTCGATTCGAACCCTCTGAAGAAGGATTCTCAGTCTTACGAGAAACATTTCCAAAAATTTTTGACGACAAAAATTGCACGTGAGCTGAAAGAGGGGAAAAACACAATTTCAGTCATTCCTTTAACCTCGTATGGGGAATCTGTAAAGCTTCCTAAAGTCATTCAAACAAAGATCGTCGATTTTGGAAAGCGAACCCAAAGAGATCCTCAGTTAGAAGAAAAATTGAACCGCCCCTACGTTCTTTATAACGAACCAACGGGAAGATATTTGAAGGGGGAGCCTGTTCTGCTTGACTTTGTCCTTTTTAACACTACTCTTTCCCCAGGAGGGAACAGGGTTCTGGTCAAAATCGATGGAGAACAAGTGGCACTTCTTGACCAATATGTCCCCTACAAAATCCATCAATTACCTCTAGGTCAGCATGTTATAAAGATTGCACTCATCGATAGTAAAGGGATCAGTTATCCCCATCCTTTTTGTGAACAACAATGTCACATCACGGTAGAGTAGTTGCAACCATCTTGTAATAAAATACATGCAAGATTTGTTTGCATAATATAAGGCTCCTTCCTAAGCCTAGGAATAGGGGGTGCCATGTCTAGACGCAAAAACTATTCAGATGATCCATCCATCTTAGAGGCTGTCGATAACCTCTCTAGTATGGCAGAACTTGAGGTTGAAGAAGCTAGGGTTGAAAAGAAGGAATCGACCGACGAGACAATTCGACTGAATGTGAATAAATGGCTTGATCCCAGAAACGAGCAAAAATCCTTAGATTCTGCGAAAAACACCTTTAAAGCAGTCCAGAAATATCTAGAGCACGTCTATGCAAAAGAGGGTAAGTCGCTTAAAGATATTGAGATGCAGAAGGGGGTTCGTTCGATCATTGCTTTGGCTAATGAGGCTGCTTTTAAACTCGATCAATGTAGGGCGGTATTTGGTGATAAAACCAGTGTGACCCAGACAAAGGAATTTCGTGATTTAATCGAGTTTTATGAGAAAAAGATTCTAAAGCGCTTTGAAGAAGTGATTCAGTCCGAGGAGGAATGGGGAGAAGAGTGGGGAGGGGAGGAAGATGCAGCGGATATTCAAAGACGTGGACTGAAAGACTTAGAAAGTGTTACTCGAGATCGAGATTATGAGTTGTTTCATTTGACTAAAGAAGATGGGACGCGGTTTTATAATAGAAATTTGATCAGACATATCCGCTTAGTTGCTGACTTTGATCAATTAGTTTCTAGTGTCGACGGAGACGACCCTCTATTAAAAGTTCGTCTTGTCCAAGATAAAGAGGCCCAGCGAGCCAGTAAATCGATCTATGAGCACTTAGGTAATGACCTTGATCGATGGATCAGGCGGGCAGGAAAATTTCGCGAGGATCCCCTTGTCCAAACCTTCTTTCGAGCCATCATGGCGCTTCTTCTTTCAGCAAACAAATACAATACGATTATGCAAACAAGTTGTAAGCCATCGATCGCTTATTTTGCCGATTTTCAATACTATCTTAGAGCGACTCTTTACAATGTTGACTATCTAAGCATCATTGAAAATCCCCCTGAGGAGACAGATCCTTTTTATGAAAATATGATCGAGGTGATCCACAAAACTTGCTACCAACTTTTCGTTCACAAAGAAGATAGTAGTGATGCTCTTTCTTTATTTGTAAAAATCCTCGGACTCTCAGATGTGCCTGCTAGTGAAAAAAGTGTTCGTTCTTCACTTTCTACTTGGAATGAGGTGCTCGATCATCATGAGGCGCTCCATGGGGAACTAACAAAATTTCCCTCTGGCCCTTTATTTAAAGTTCTCGACATTATTCATGAGGGCCCCCCGGAAGATTTTGATCCCTACATGAACGATGATCGTCCTGCTGAAAGATTTAATCTTCATTTTGGAAAAAGCCACATTCAGGTCATTACCATGGGTTGCCCTACAAGGCAAGCATTCGTCCATAAAGCTGAAGTGATTCCTGAATTTGTAGGGTTTTTACGCCACATGAAAAAGCATAGTCAAAAGGCATTAGTGATCAATTTTCAAGATAGAACATCTTGGAAAGAATTTGCCCGATGTTCTGCATTGGAAGCTCTACATGCTACAGCCGAATTTCGTTTTGAGATCGATATTGTGACTTTTCCCAAGGATACCGATTTCACTGAACAATCAGATACCTATCTCAAATTGAACAACGCCGAAGAGTTTAAGCAAAACTTGCTTGAGCAATTCAAAAGTGAAGAAGAGTGCGGTTTTCATTTCCCTAAATATTTTAAAAGGGATGAGCTACATGAATTTGCAAATATATGCATCGACACAATTCATTCGACCTTCTTTGGGAAAAAGGATATTTTATCTCGTAAAAACCGGCTAGATTTCATTGAACTATTTACTCAAATCCTCATCTATAAATTTTTAGTAGTGTCACAAGCCACCCATCTTTTTTATACAGCAAAAGACGGGATTGACATCCCCGCGGTAGCGGCCTCAACGACCTTTGCTTTAAGCAAAATTCTTGGAGGTTCCTCAGATTGGCATGAGGAAGAAAAGGAAAGTTACTCTTCCTATATTTTTCTTCCTGCTTTGCTAGTTAGAGAGAGAGCGGTCGACCTTCGTCTTCTCAGTCGCTCGGTGAGCATGCTCTCCGTTGTAAGCGCTGAGTTGGAAGTGAGCCGCCCTCAGGTCCAAAAAGCACTAAATATGCTCCTTGGAACCTCTTTCTGCGAAAAGCTTTTAGTAGACTTTAAGCACTAATCTTGACTGCTTCTTCCTCCCCTTCCCCCTCCTCTCCCGCCTCTATGGGTGTTACCATGCTGTTGCCCCCAATGTCCATCCCCTCTTGGAAGAGAGGGAGGTTGTGCTCGAAAGCCTGGTGAAGAGAAACCCGTTGCATTGTAGGGGGAAGGTAGTGTTGGCCCCTGAGTTTGATACGGACTGGGTCCTCTATAGGGATGAAAAGTCTGATAAGAAGGCTCCATCCTCATAGTTCTTGGCTCATAAGTGATCGGAACATCAAGTCTATGATACCGGTGACGATGATGCCTTCTGCCACGCCCGCTTTGATGAAATGGAGGGGTTAATGGCTCTGTTGGGCCTTCTAAATGAGGTGCAATAGTGGGCGGTGCCATTGAACCATCTTGATGAGGTGGAAGAGTAGGTGGTTTTGTTGGACCACCTTCCTCGTCCACCAGAGCAGCTACTAAATCATCGTTAGCTATCAGCTTTTTTTTTTCACCAACTTCCAATCTTG
>JAJZEO010000074.1 GCA_021847505.1 bacterium | reverse complement strand
ATCTTTTTTGAGAGGGTCATCCCCCCAAAGTAAGTACACAGGTCGTTCAGGCAAGAGGTGGGGAAGAAGAACAAAGGGTATTCTTTCTCGATACGATTCTGAAACTTCAAAATGAATCAAATCGCAAAAGATGGTGCTTTTTTCATCAGGCTTTAAATCTGTGACATAAGCACGGAGAAACTCTTCTTGAGTGTGTTCGTATTCGGTCACGACGATCATCCTGCAGGGATATTTACGAATGATGGTCTTACCTATATCCTGCAGATAGGCCTCTCTTAGGTCTTTTTTGACATAGATGACGAGATTAAACAATGAGGCATGGATAAGATTCTCGCCACGATGTTTCTCCCAAAGGGACGACAGCGCTGTCTCGATTTCTTTAACTTTGATGTATTGAACTTGGGGGGTTATAGGGCTTTCCAAATTCTTCCTCCTGCTCGCAATAACAACTCAGCATCAGGTGTGCCCCAAGTTCCTGCTGGATAAAATTCCTCTTCCTTTAGAGGGCTTTTGGCCCAATATTCAAGAATAGGAGTGAGAAATTTCCAAGAATTTAGAGATTCATCAACGCGGGCAAAAAGTGTGTTATCTCCTAAGATGCAATCATAGATCAATCTTTCGTAGGCCTCTGGAACCCCTCTTCCAAAGTAACTTGCATATTGGAAATCCATATTGACTGGTTGGATGATATTCATTGAACCGGGAACTTTACTATTAAACTGTATAGAGGTGCCTTCATTTGGTTGGATACGGAAGATAATTTGGTTAGGAGTATTGTGCTTGTCGTCCTTATGAAACAATATGTTAGGAGTGCGCTTAAAGGTGACAACAATTTCTGTCGATCGTTTAGGAAGTCTTTTCCCAGCTCGAATATAGAAAGGTACACCTGACCAACGCCAATTTTCGATGTGTATTTCCATAGCTGCAAATGTTTCGACGTTCGAATTGGGATTGACGCGATCTTCTTTTCTATAGGCTACTACTGGTTCCCCTTCGATGAATCCCGGGGAGTATTGACCCCGTCTGGTAAATTGTCCTATTTCGGCTTCGCTATAATGCCTAATTGCCTCGAGGACTTTGACTTTTTCATCTCGAATCGCTTGGGGAGTGAGGTTGGTAGGGGGCTCCATGGCTACTAAGCAAAGTAGTTGCATCAGGTGGTTCTGTATGATATCGCGAACTAAGCCGGCACTTTCGTAAAAATCACCGCGACTTTCGACCCCGATACTTTCGGCTACGGTAATTTGCACGTTATCGACGTAGCGGTTGTTCCAAAGACCCTCAAAAATTGCATTACTAAATCTAAATACCAATAAATTTTGTACCGTTTCCTTTCCTAGATAATGGTCGATTCGATAGATCTGCTGCTCATGAAGATTATTCGTCAGGTCAGCTTGAAGTGAAATTGCTGAATTGAGGTCGTGTCCAAAGGGCTTTTCTAGGATTATACGGGAAAAACGTTCTTTATCGCTTAGGCTATAGATTAAGCCATTACTTTTCAAATGGTCGACAATCGTTGTAAAAGCAGAAGCTTGAACAGCCAGGTAAAAAACACGGTTGCCGCGCGTTCCATACCTTTTATCTAAGTCTTGTAAAAAAGGCTGTAAGGTTTTATATCCATTGTCGTCTGCAAAATCGGCTTTATGGTAAAACAATCGAGAAGAAAACTTTTCAAGTTCCTCATCGCTGGGCTTTGTTCTTGAAAATTGACGAATCCCGTCCATCATTTTTTTTCTGAAATCATCATGACTAAAATCGCGTCTAGCAACACCCACGCAGACGAAATTTTGGGGGAGTGATCCGTCATACATTAAATTGTACAGCGCTGGTATTAATTTTCGCATGGTCAAATCCCCAGAAGCCCCGAAAATTACAATGAGGCATGGGTCTGGGGAGGAGTGTTGATGAGCCTCTTTTAAAGGATTCTTAAAAGGTCCGTTATTTCCCGATTTATTCTGTGGGCTCATGGATTGATCTTTTTGGTTATCAGATGGTTGAGCGCTGTTTGCCACGGTTTTTAAATGCCCCTATACTTTTCTTTAAGTATGGTGAGAGTTTTATTAAATGCAACTCTTTAGATCAAGGTATGTTTGCAAAATAAGGGAGGCTGAAACAACGTCGACCGCGCCACTTCGATCCTTTCGGCTCATAGATAGCTCCATTAGAAGGCTTTCCGCAGCTCTAGAAGTGAGTCTTTCATCGATGAATTCGCACTTGATCGAAGTCTTTGCCTCTAGCCTTTCCCCGAACTTTCGGGCAGAAAGGGACATCTGGCTCTCTTTGCCATCCATATGTAAAGGCAAGCCAATGATAAAGAGCTCAATAGGTCCTCGATCTTTCAAAATTTTCAATAAGTTGTCTAAATCAATATCAAGATTTTTTGTTCGTTCGATCTTTTCTAACGGGGTGGCAAAAGATCTAAAAGGATCAGAAATCGCAAGGCCTATTCTCTTCATTCCAAAATCAATTCCTACAATTCTCAAACGAATACCCCACTATTTAAAGCAGCCCCTATAAAACTCGAGAAAAGAGGGTGGGGTTCAGTGGGTTTAGAGAGGAATTCTGGATGAAATTGTACTCCAATCATCCACGGATGGTGCTGATTTTCGACAATTTCACACAGCTCTCCATCCTTGTATGTCCCTACTATTGCAAGACCCTTTTTTTCACAAAGGTCTTTGTAGTCGTTATTGAACTCGTACCTATGGCGATGTCTTTCTTGGATCTCTTTCTTTTTTCCATAGATTGAAAAGACTTTAGATTTTGAATCAAGAGTACAAGGAAAGGCTCCTAATCGCATTGTACCCCCAATATTAGTTACCTTCTTTTGCTCAGAAAGAAGAGAAATAATCGGAGTAGGCGTTTCACTTTCAAACTCTGTCGAATTTGCATGGGGCAGGTGAAGTACGTTTCTAGCAAATTCCACGACAAGTACCTGCATACCGAGACAAATTCCAAAATAGGGGATATTCTCTTCTCGGCAATACCTTGCGGCTATCACCTTTCCTTCCCATCCACGACTTCCAAAACCACCTGGCACTAAAATTCCATCACATTCATGAGAAAGTTTTGCAAATTCTTCTCTCGTTTTGAATTTATCGGATTCGATGTATACAAGCTTTACTTTAGCCTTATTGGCAATCCCCCCATGAATCAAAGCTTCAATGACCGACTTGTAAGCATCTTTACATTCCAAATATTTCCCAACGATTCCAATTGTCACAGTGCGCTCTGCTTGGAGAAAATCGTCAACCATTTGTCTCCACTTTTTAAGCAGAGGGCGTTTTTTTGGTAGATCGAGCATTTCAGAGATGATTTCATCAGCGCCTGTTTCAAGGAGAAGCAAAGGAGCTTCATAAATTGTTCCTTTGATATCGATGACATCGATAACTGCCTCTTCTTTGACGTTGCAAAAGAGAGAAATTTTCGCCTTAATGTCATCAGGTAGAGGAGATTCGCATCGACAAAAGATCATATCGGTAAAGATTCCGCTTTGCTGCAACATCTGTATGGAATGTTGAGTCGGTTTTGTCTTGACCTCTCCTGCATGAGCAATGTAAGGGACATAAGTTAGGTGGATATTCAAACATTGATGGGACCTTTCTTGGCGAAATTGGCGAATCGCCTCTAAAAAGGGTTGAGATTCAATGTCTCCAACTGTTCCTCCGATCTCAACGATAGTGACATCGATCCCTTTTTCTTGCTCACTACAAGCAAGAATTCGTCTTTTGATCTCATCGGTAATATGAGGAATAACTTGTACAGTCTTACCTAGGTAGTCGCCCCGTCGTTCTTTTTTTAAAACAGTATCGTAGATTTGCCCTGAAGTAGTATTTGATACTCTCGATAAGGGTGAGCGTGTAAATCGATAATAGTGCCCCAGATCAAGATCAGTTTCTGCTCCATCATCGGTAACGTAGACTTCTCCATGTTGAAATGGATTCATCGTGCCTGGATCGACGTTGAGATAAGGATCGAGCTTCATAAGTGCGACTTTGAGCCCCTTCTCTTCAAGTAGAAGAGAAAGAGACGAT
>JAJZEO010000103.1 GCA_021847505.1 bacterium | reverse complement strand
GCACCCGGGCGAGCTCGGAGAATAAAAATGGTAGCAGACCTTCCGGTGCCAAGTCCGACGGTCATGCCGTCCTGGACGAGCTTAAGCGCTTCTTTTGCAACGGATTGCAGGGATTTTATTTGTTCGGGAGTGAGCTCTTCCATGCATTGGATGATGGGGGTTTGCGATTTTGTTATCAATCTCGTTTTTTCTTTACGTTAAAAGAGAAGAGCTTTAAACTGCCAAAAATAGTTTATATTCCCCCAATGCGGAGGTTTTTAGTGAAGAAGTGTCTTGCTGAGGAAAGCGAAAAGACGAGAAGGGCAAGGGAAAAGCTTAAGCGTCGGCTAGAGTCGATTGAAAGGCGGGTTACCCCTCAAGCTCTTGAGAGAAAGTCGGTAGAAATTCACCGCTGGATAGCAAGGCATGCACCCCAACGGGTGGTTTTACGCACTAAAACGATCTCTCTATTCGATGAGAATAAGAATACGGCTCAAACAAGTGGACGTGTGGCTAAGCTCGCAGTGAACATTAGCCGCGACTTATTTGTTTAGTCGCCTGATCCTTAGTCGTTTAATTAGATTTTTCGCTAGTTCTTGAACAATAATGGGTTCCTGATTTTAATTACCATTGCCGGTCAAATCAAGGAGCCATTATGGACAAGTTTCAGGTTGTTTTTTCCCTTCACTTTAAAAAGGGAATGGAGCATCAAGGGATGCAATTCGTTGAAAACAAGTATGCTAAGAAAGCAATAGAGTCAGGATTACAAGAATTTAGGGCTTGGCAGGATATTAATGATCCTTCGCACTACATTTTTACGGGCCATTGGAATAATAAGGAGCTTCTGCATAAGTATCAGTCTCAGGCTAATTGGGAAGCAGCTCAGAGAGAGCTTACGCAATATTGTAGTCAACCTCCTAAAAAGGCGATCTACAAAATTCTTGATAAAGCTCAAGGTCAACAGCGTCGGGCTGCCTAAGGTCTATTCATGGTATACCACTTCTCTTGTGGTATACCAAGTTCTCTCTTGAATTCAACTCTCTCTTCGTGCCAGAATGATGGGTCATCGAGGAGGGTTTATGGCCAATGTAATTGATTTTCTCACAGATCGCAAAGTCATCGAGCAGGTCACTCATCCCGAGCTGAGGGATGCTGTGGGGGCTCCGATTGCGTTTTACTATGGAATTGATCCTACTGCGGACTCGTTGCATATAGGAAATTTGGTGGGGTTAATTCAGGCAATGCATTTTGCCAGGTTTGGACATCGCCCAGTGATTCTTCTTGGGGGGGCTACAGGTTTGATTGGTGATCCTTCAGGAAAGGATAAGGAGCGCCCTTTGTTGACATCTGATCAAGTCAAGGGAAATGCCCAAAATATTCGTCGGATTATTGAAAAATTTCTGCCTAATGATGATCCGCAAACGGCGCCCATTTTTGTCGACAATGCTGATTGGTATGGAAAGATGAATGTGATCGAGTTTTTACGCGATGTGGGCAAACAATTCCGTGTAGGGACAATGATGGGTAAGGAAAGTGTTCGGACCCGTTTAAATTCCGATGAGGGGATGAGCTATACTGAATTTAGTTATCAATTACTCCAAGGGTACGACTTCGTTCATTTGCTTCGGACACACAATGTTGTTCTGCAGATTGGGGGGAGTGACCAGTATGGGAACATTACAGCAGGCACCGAACTTGTCAGGCGCATGGATAAGAGGCCCGTTTTTGGGTTGACCTATCCTCTTTTGACACGCTCAGATGGGAAAAAGTTTGGGAAAACGGAGAAAGGTGCGATCTGGATTGATGAGGCTCATCTCTCTGTGTTCGAATTTTATCAGTACTTGTTTCGTACGCCTGATGCTGATGTGATTACATTTCTGCGCTCCCTTCCCTTGATGGAAACAGAGGAGATCAATCAGATAGAAAAAGAGATGGGATTGTCCTCCTACCATCCACAATCCGCTCAGAAGAGATTTGCAGAAGAGGTTACTTTGCTAGTTCACGGTAAGGCGGGACTTGAGAAGGCGCTGAAAGCTACTGCGGCAGCTACGCCCGGAAAACTGGAATTTAATGAGGAAAGTATTGGCGAAGTAGCTCAAGATATGCCTAATATTCAATTGAAGCGGACTGAGGTATTGGGCCATTCATTCGTAGATGTTTCGGTAAAAGCCGGCTTGCTCACTTCAAAATCGGAAGCAAGGCGACTTATTCAAAATGGGGGAGCCTATTTGAATGGAAATAAAGTTGAAGATGAACACTTTATTTTCAATGAAACTCATTTGTTAAAAAATGAATATTTGGTGATCTCTGCAGGGAAGAAAAAATCGCTCCTCATCAGGATTTCCTAAGTTTCGGCCTAATTCATTTAGATTCTATTCTTAATCATATTTTGAAGTTCTTCTATCTGTTAAAGAGATTTTTTCAAAACTTTCTTGTTTTTAATTTCAAAAAGTGTTTCTAATGAGATGAAAAACAAATGTTAAAAGTACAACATCGCAACAACAAAAAAATGCGGTGAGAGTGATTTTACAAAACCCTTTGTCTTGAAGTAAAAAGGAGCTAGTTCTATGGCAACACGAACAAAAAAGCAGTTGATATCAAAAATCGCAGCAAAAACAAACCAACATCCTAATGATGTTCGCGTCATTATTCAATCATTCCTCGATGGGATTACTGAATCACTTTCAACAGGTGATAGACTTGAGTTTAGAGATTTTGGTGTGTTTGAAGTCGTGACAAGAAAAAAGAAGATCGGAAGAAACCCCAAGAATGCAAAAGTAGCAATTGTGATTCCAGAAAGGCAAGCTGTCAAGTTTACTGCTGGAAAGAAAATGAAAATGATCATCGAAAATGAAGAAAGTTTAGCTTCAATGTAGTTTGCAATTATTCTTTTCTTTGTTAGATTTATGGGGAGTACCGGGTGATACTCCCTTTGTTTTGGTTTATATATGAAGAAGTGTATGACAGCTTTTTTGCAGAGAGAAGATGAGTCAGGGGGACTTGATCAATTAGATCTGACTGATTCATCGATCATCACGTTTTCTAATTCTCTCTTGGACCTGACCCTTTCATTTGAAGGAAAAGGGACAGGGGTAGGTTCGTTAGCGTTTGACCAAGTACAAGTCATCACCTTCGCCCCACAAGTCTCTGAAGTGGGTGAGTTGGATAAGTATGGGATCAATTTTACTTCTAAAGACCGTCAGCATGTGGTCGTTGCAAAAGACCGTGACCAGTTTTCTTGTCGGGGTTGGAGTCGTATCCAAGGTGATCGCGATGTTTGGGTCGAACATGATCTTCGGGTGAATCGAGATGCTGTAGACCTTTTTATTGCGTTTGAAAGCTTTAGTTCGATGCCGCTGATCCTCTCTGAGTGTTTTTTTGTTGCTTGTGAATCGGTTTTGGTCGACCAGAGGATGGTGAGAAAGGGGGTGCTGGAAAGAGTAAGGGGGACCCCACGCACGTTAGAGTGGATTAGTGATAAGGAGCATGTGAAGGTTTATTTAGAAAGTAAAATGACCTGTCAAGTGATTCCTTTAGCCGGTGAGGGGTGTTTTTGGGGGGCTGATTTTATGATTTCGCTTCAACCTGAAGATATTTCCAAGAGAATCCATATACAAATCGTTAGAACGGCCCTTTGAACCCTTCCTAGCATTAATTTTCAGTCGATTTGCTGGGTTCTTAATTTGGAAATATTCTCGGTTCTCGGTATACTCTCAGCTGAAAGATACAAAAAATTGCTTGATTTTTCGTGGGGTGCTTATTTAAGCTAGGCGATTGCGATCTTGCGATCTTTTGAGGGAATTATGACAAGTTCTAGAAAATTTATTTTATTTACTCTGGCAATCTTTGTAGGGATTGGGGTTGTTTCACTCTTCAAGAACCAGAAGGGCAAAGTGGCGATGAATCCTGTTGAGGAGAGAATGTTGCCCAAGAGAATGCCTGTCCCTGAGGTAAGCCATAAGGCAGAAGAGAAAAGGGAGCCCAATCACGTGGGTCCACCCTTAGAACATAGAGTTGACAGAATCCGGGGCTTTTTTTCGAAGGGTGTAGACAAGT
>JAJZEO010000065.1 GCA_021847505.1 bacterium | reverse complement strand
CCAGATCTAGCTTCGCTGATGGTGATGGTTTCTAGTTCAATCGGAGGTTGGTCTAGATCATCAGGGTGGATACATCCTTCCGATCTTAAACCAATCTGGCTACGGAACCAATCACTCGTTGATTTTGCTACTACATGGACGGTGGTGCGGCCAAAAGTTTCAAGCAGACTAACGCCGATTCCTTCACAATTGGCTTTGAGGGATTTCAAAACATCGAGAATCCCTTTTCCGTTAATGTGTCTTCTTTCGGGTCTTTCAGGACGAGGGAGGGGAGGCTGTTCCGCAAGCGCCGCATCTATTTGCTCTTTACTTTCCAGATCAAGGTGTTTATAGACGTCATCTGTTAAATCTAATGAGGCAGGTATTTCCTCAACTTCTTCATCGCGAAATTGATCGCTCATGCAGTTCATCAGCCAAATACGAAGGTTTCTTAATTCCATTCGACTCTCTTCTTTTTTCCCCTCCAAGATATCCTGATACGCTTCCAAATTGGTCTTGAAATCTTGCAAAAGTTGAATAAGATGTGGAAAACCTTCTCGGTCAAGAGGTTTGACTTTTCCTTGAACAGCGCTCAATTCTCTAGCTGGGGTAAAGTACCTTTCTAACCGTCTATGGATGTCTTGTTCATTGCCTTGTAGTAGATTTGAGAGTGAAGAAACTAATTCATGAATGGCCCAAAGAGTGGTACCTCTATCATCGGCTTTCTGTAATTGTTTATAGAGTTCTGTGAAGAGGGAGACGAGATCGGTGAGTTCATCAGGAGCGGGGATAAGTTCACGCTGAGCGGTTGCGATGATAGTGGGGAACTGCTGCGCCAACTTATCATAAAGCTTATCTGCCACAGCGGAAAGTTGATCTGCGGCGGCTTGAGTTGGATTTCGAATTGAACCGAAAAAACCAAGAGGAGCTGCTGCTGCAGCCGGCGTTGCTACATCTGTTTGTCTAAGTAGTCTGACTCCGTCCATGAAAAACTCCGTAAAATGATTACTTTAAAAAGGGGAATAAATTTCGAGTTTATTCCTTAATCCTCTGATTTTAATGAGACATATTATAAGGAATTCTTCAGATAAAGGCAAATGGTGAAGGGGTTTCTTTGCACAATATTCATCTGTTTTTATGGTTGATATGAAACTTAAATTTGAAACTAGACGAAATGTCAAAAATAATTTAGGCTAAGGGGATGGCGAAGCACCCCATAACATCCCTGTTGTTGGCCGGCCTCCTGGGGCTCCCTCTTGTCATGGAGGGGTGGGAGGAGCCTAGGACCAAGGGGAAGATTGCCTTCTTATTGGAGGTGGGGCCAGGGTTCCTGTATAAGGGCCCGACAAGCACTCAAAGCGTTCTCTATCAGGTGGATAACAATGGAAATTTGACCGATCCATTTGGCGGTACCCGGAAAACCGGTTGGCAGGTTGGGGTAGGGATGAGGGCTTCGGCGATGGTTTTAGCCAATAACAAGGAGGCGGCCGAATTCCTCTACACAGGCCTCTTTAACTGGACCCCTTTTAAGTCAGTTACGAATACATCGACAGGGGTCGGAATCTTGACTTCGCCTTACACGACCAATGATTGGCAAGGGGCGTCTACTATCAATTGGTCGACGAGGACAAAGTACAATTCGTATGAGATTTTGATGTGGTTTTTTGTCACACCCCGTTATGAAAATTACTTCTCGCTAGCGGTGAATTTTGGAGGGCGTTTCATCAATATCACCGATAGAGATCATTTTACGAGTTTCCTTGCTCCGGAAACGACTCCAAGTCAGTTAACCGTAGAGACGAACAACTGGCTCAGAGGGGGCGAAGTGGGGTTAGAATTCAATGTAAGACCTCTCTCTTAGTTTTCTTGGGGTGTTATCGGGAAAGGGGCGGGCTGTGCTGATTCAATTACTCGAAGTCTTTACCTCACCGATTATTCAAATACAGTCGTAGTGGCTAACAACAATGATGTGGCAAGTAAGACTACAGGGTCGTATCTTGCCGAAGTATTGCCTTACATCACGTTTCAAAATGGGGCCTTTTCGGCGAAGCTGATCGGAGATCTCGTGTACATTGGGGACATTTCGACGACGGCTTCAACCTTTTATAAAATCCGCAGCATTAACCAAATTCAAACGAAAAAGAAATTCGAGCTCGGCGGGGCATTTCTTGATTTAGGCTGGATTTTCTAAAACTTTACGCTGGTTTTTAGGGCAAGGGCAAAGGCACGGGCAGGGGCAAGGGGGAAAAGTGCTGGAGACGGAAGAGGGCAGGAAATAGGACTCTTATGGCTGCTACCTTCCGGTCCTGACCAGGTTCGAGAAATTTCCCTCCCTAAGGTCCCCAGCAAAGTTCGATTCTACGTCCCTTATGATTTAATCGCTAGGGTAAAATAATTTGATAAATATTGTCCTGTGAAGGAGGTGGGATGGCGGGCGATTTCCTCGGGGCGGCCTGTTGCGACGATTTTTCCTCCGTGGACACCAGCACCTGGGCCCATGTCGATGATGTAGTCAGCATTTGCGATGACGTCGAGGTTGTGTTCAATGATGATGAGGGTGTTGCCTTTTTCAACAAGAGAGTGAAAGATGGGGAGTAACTTACTCGTGTCATCCATATGAAGTCCGGTCGTTGGTTCATCAAAGATGTAGAGGGTGTGTTCTTTTTTTGGGCGGGCCAATTCGGAAGAGAGTTTAAGACGTCCTGATTCACCGCCTGATAGTGTCGCTGTCTCTTGTCCGAGGGTGACGTAATCGAGGCCAACAGCGATCAGACGATCGAGTATTCGTTCGATTTTGGGAATAGGGGGAAGAAAAGCTTTTGCAGATCGGACAGAGAGTTCGAGAATTTTACCGAGGGATTTTCCACAGTAAGTGATGGAAGAACTTAATGGGCCAAGTTTTTCTCCGTGGCAACTATCACACACGACGTCGACTTTCCCTAGAAACTCTAGGTCGATGATCATTTTTCCAAGGCCGCGACATTTTTTACACATGCCTGCGACGTGGTTATAGCTAAAATGCTTAGGCATGAGACCTTTAATCTTTGCTTCAGGTAATGAAGCAAAAAAGCGTCTCAAGGGAGTCAGGAGGTCTGAGTAAGTGGCAATGTCGGAGCGCATGGTTCGTCCTACGGGAGCTTGATCGATCGAAATGACTTGATCAAACCTTTTGGCTCCCCGAAATTTCATCTGATTGGCCTCAAAGGTGTCCGAGGGTTTAGTTTTTTTGGCGTTCTCTTCCAGTGGGGGGAGGAGGGCATCGTACATGAGAGAGGATTTTCCGGAACCGGAGATTCCAGTGACGACCGTCATGGCTTTGATTGGGATTTCGACAGTGAGATTGTTGAGGTTGTGGACTCTGATGTTTTCGACAGTTAGCCATTCTTCAAGGGGACGAAGCTTTTTGGGTAGGGGAATCGATTTTTTTCCTGAAAGATAAGCTCCTGTGAGAGATTGGGGGTTGTTTTTAATTTCTTCCAGTGTTCCTTGTGCGGTGATTTCTCCCCCGTAGATTCCGCTGCCGGGGCCAAAGTCATAGATTTGGTCAGCATGTTCAATGGTGAGCGGGTCATGTTCAACGAGGATTAAAGTATTTCCGAGTTGTTTGAGTTTGTCGAGGGCGCGGTTGAGCAAGGCATTATTGTGTGGGTGTAAGCCAATCGTCGGTTCATCGAGGACAAACAAAACTCCACGTAAGTAGGAACCCAGTTGAGTGGCTAGATGAGTTCGCTGAGCTTCACCTCCCGATAAAGTGCGGGCCATTCGGTCAAGAGAGAGGTATTCAAGACCAATTTCACAAAGAAATGAGAGCTTATTGATCAAGATGGTCATGGCATCAGAGAGCATAGAGGGGGGCGTAAGTCCCTTAAAGAAATCGAGAGTTTGTTCAATGGGGAGAGCGCAAATAGAGGGGAGTGATTGTTTGTTAATGAGGACGTTTCTCGCAAGGGGATTAAGTCTGGAACCTTCGCAAGAGGGGCATTTGGATTCAGACAGGTAGGGAAGAATCTCATCTCGGATATGAGGTCTAGCTGTTTTTGCTATGCGGGTGAAAAGGGGATGGATTCCTACCCAGCGAGATTTGAGGTCGTCTATGGAAAAAAAATCATCGCCACCT
>JAJZEO010000083.1 GCA_021847505.1 bacterium | reverse complement strand
TGCTCAGATGGACGGTGCGATTCTTGTCGTTGCCGCTACAGATGGTGCTATGCCCCAAACTAAAGAACACATCCTCCTTGCAAAGCAAGTCGGGGTGCCTGCGATTGTCGTATTTATCAACAAATGCGACATGATCGATGCTGGGGATGCCGAGCTTCTCGATCTCGTTGAAATGGAACTAACTGAGCTCCTAGAAGCTCAGGGTTATAAGGATACAGCTTTCGTAAGAGGGTCTGCTCTAAGAGCCTTGGAAGGTGATGCTCAGTACGTTAAGACCATTGAAGAATTGATGGACACTGTCGACAAAAAGATCCCCACACCAACACGTGAAGTAGATAAGCCTTTCTTGATGCCAGTTGAGGACGTTTTCTCAATTTCTGGTCGTGGTACTGTGGCTACAGGCCGTGTTGACCGTGGTATTGTCAAAATCAACGATAAAATTCAAATTGTCGGATTGAGAGAGACTAGAGATTCAGTTGCTACTGGTCTTGAGATGTTCAATAAAATGTTGGATGAAGCTCGTGCTGGAGAGAACGTAGGGATCCTCCTCCGAGGTGTTGAAAAGAAAGATATTGAGCGCGGAATGGTTCTTTGTGCTCCAGGTACTGTGACTCCTCATACTGAATTTGAAGGCGAGGTTTACATTTTGACGAAAGAAGAGGGTGGTCGACATAAGCCATTCTTTACTGGATATCGTCCACAGTTCTACATTCGTACAACTGACGTAACAGGTACAGTCAATTTGCCAGCCGGCACAGAGATGGTAATGCCTGGTGATAACGTTCGCATCAGAGGGGTTTTAATCCATCCTGTTGCAATGGAAGAAGGAATGAGATTCGCGATTCGTGAAGGTGGCCGAACAATTGGTGCCGGTACGATCTCTAAGATCTTAAAGTAATGCATTTTGCACGAGAGGGGAGAGAAGATAGTTCTCTCCCTTCGTGTGTATACGTGAAAGGATGGACGGCATCGGGGTGTGTAGCTCAATTGGTAGAGCAGCGGTCTCCAAAGCCGCAGGTTGGGGGTTCGAGACCCTCCGCACTCGAAGGGAAGAAATGTGATGGAGAAGATAGTAGAGTTGGAGATAGAGCCGAAAAAGAAAAGGTATTTTGGCAGGGGCTTTCTTACTGAGCTTAAAAGTGAGTTTAGAAAGATCACCTGGACACCCAAAGAAGAGCTTTTTCAATGCACGAAAGTCGTGGTTTTTTTCGTATTTGTCTTTGGGTTTGGGATCTATCTTACAGATCTCTTCATTAAAGGTGGTTTGAACTGGCTGAACTTTATCGTTCAGAAGATATTTGGTTAGGTTTTGATAATGCAAAAATGGTATGTTGTACAAGTTCTTTCGGGGCATGAAAAGAAAGTTCAGAAAGCAATTAAAGAAAATCAAAATTCGAGCGGTGTCGCTGATCTCATTGGGGATGTGATTATCCCTGTTGAGAATGTGGCAGAAGTCAAGCAAGGCGAGCAAAAGATTCGTGAGAAGCTGTTGTGGCCTGGGTATCTTTTAGTTAAAGCGAACCTTAATGACGATGCTTGGCATTATATTAAAGAGACCAATGGGGTTATTGGTTTTCTCGGAGGCGGAAAGCCTAATTCGCTTACCGACCGAGAAGTGGAGGAGATCTTAAACGATCTGCACAAGAAGAAAGAAGAAGTTGTTCATAAATATGATATTGACATTGGCGATCAGGTGAAAATCACTGATGGGGTCTTTGTCAATTTTACGGGCACTGTGACTGAGATTTTTCAAGATAAAGGCCGTTTAAGTGTGCTAGTTTCAATTTTTGGTCGCGACACGCGCGTCGATGATTTGGAATTTTGGCAAGTGGAAAAGATTTCTAATGATTAAGAGGACTTCGATATGGCGAAGAAAAAGGTAATAAAAGAGATTAAGTTGCAGATTCCAGCAGGAAAAGCCAACCCGGCTCCACCTGTGGGTCCTGCATTGGGTGCTGCGGGTGTTAACATCATGGCGTTTTGCAAAGAGTTTAATGCAAAAACCCAAGGAAGTTCTGACATTCTTCCTGTAGTCATCACTGTCTATCAGGATAAAAGTTTTACATTTATCACGAAGCAGCCACCAGTACCCGAGCTGATTAAGAAAGAGGCAAAGATTGCCAAGGGTTCTAAGGTGCCAAACCGTGATAAGGTGGCGAAGTTGAATCGAGCACAATTGTTAAATATTGTGAATAAGAAAAAGTCTGACCTACGACTACGTCAAGGTGATGAGGAAGCAGGAATTCGTATTGTTGCGGGTACTTGTCGGTCGATGGGTGTCGAAGTTGAGCTATAATAGGGCGAGGTGATTTGATATGAGTAAATTGAGTAAGAGAATGAAGGATGGAGTGAAAGAGGTCAATTTAGAAAAGACCTATTCTCCTCGTGAAGCTATCGAAGTTTTACAAAAGTTCCCCAAGGTAAAGTTTGATCAAACTATGGAGCTTTGCCTAAAGTTAGGCGTCGATCCTAAAAAGGCCGATCAACAGGTAAGAAATACTGTTAGCTTGCCGCATGGAACGGGAAAAAAGGCCGTTGTTCTTGTATTTGCCAAGGGCGATAAAGAAAAAGAAGCAAAAGATGCTGGAGCTGATTATGTAGGAAGCGATGAACTAGCTGAGAAAATCTTAGGTGGTTGGACCGATTTTACTAGCGTAGTTGCGACTCCGGATATGATGAGGATTGTCGGTAAGTTAGGAAAGGTTTTGGGACCTAGGGGTTTGATGCCAGCTCCAAAAGCGGGCACAGTGACTCAGGATGTCGGCACAGCAGTAAGAGAGATCAAAGCTGGGAAAATTGAGTTTAAAGTAGATAAAAGTGGAAATATTCACACCTTCTTTGGCAAACTATCTTTCTCGTCAGAAAATTTGATAGAGAATTTTATGGCGGTGCTTGAGGCGATTGTTAAATCTCGTCCTAATAGCGTTAAAGGAAACTTTATTAGATCGATGGTAATGTCGTCTACAATGGGTCCAGGACTAAAAATTGAACACCAACTCACTCAAGCGGGGTAATTGAATATGAGAAAAGAGAAAGCGTTGCTACTCGATGAGGTTCGATCGAACTTGAAGCCTGAAGTGGGCTTTATCCTTGCGGGTTATGCTGGGCTCACAGCCAATGAATTCGCTCAGTTTAGGGAACAAGTTGCCGCTACGGGCGGGGACTTCTTTGCTGTTAAGAAGAGAGTCTTTCTTAAAGCTGTCTCAGATCTGAATTTAAAATTCGAGCTAGGTGAGCTAGAAGGCCATGTGGGTTTGGTTATATCGAATGAATCATTCATTGCAACCACCAAAGTGCTATTTGATTTCAAGAAAAGCAATGGCGAGAAAATCAAAATTTTGGGGGGACATTTCGATGGCAGAAAATGTTCAGCAGCCGAATTTGAAGAAGTTTCAAAACTTCCAAGTCTGAATGAAATGAGAGCGCAATTCTTAGGTACACTAGAAGCGCCAATGACTCAGACATTGGGAGTACTACAAGCACTATTGACGAGCGTCATTTACTGCTTGGATAACAAAGCTAAAAAAGAATCTTAAACTATAGGGGAAAACCGTGAGTAAGACACTAAACCTAGATGAAATTGTAGAGACATTGAGCCAGCTTTCTGTATTGGACTTGTCAAATCTAAAGAAACTCCTTGAAGAAAAGTGGGATGTTAAAGCCGCTGCAGCTGCAGTTGCTTTTGCAGGTCCTGCTGCTCCTGCTGCAGGTGCGGATGCTGGTGCAGCCGCTGAAGAGTCAACAGAGTTTGATATTAAATTGGTAGGCGCTGATGATACCAAGAAAATTGCGATCATTAAAGCTGTTCGTGAAGCAACAGGACTTGGTCTTAAAGAGGCTAAAGAACTTGTTGAATCAGTACCAAGCGAAATTAAAAAAGCGGCTCCGAAAGCTGAGGCTGCAGAGATCAAGAAAAAGATCGAAGAAGCTGGCGGAAAAGTTGAGCTTAAAGGGCTTTAACAAAGTTAGAGCCGCCAAAGGGAATTATAAAACCCCTTGTGGCTCGAGGTTTCTAGAAGCAGAAGACATATGCATAATTCAGTCTTCTGCTTCGTGCTATTCAGGGAGGGGTTCAACTTTTGAATTCCTCAAGTTAGATGTTTATTGGAAATTGGCTATTTTACAACTATTCACATTATCTTTTGTAGTAAGGGGGATCAATGCTCAAGAAGCCGCCTAGAAGGGTGAGTTTTACCGAACAAGAAGAAATTATCGATCTTCCAAATCTCATTGAAGTTCAGATTAAGTCATATCGCGATTTTTTACAGCTAGATAGACTTGAATCTGAGCGCGACTGTATCGGTGTTGAAGAAGTATTTCAGGAAGTTTTTCCTGTAAAAAGTTTCGATGAAAAAATTGTACTTGAGTATCTCTCGTATTCTTTAGGTGTCCCAAAGTATGAGCCTGAAGAATGTGTTAGAAGAGGAATCACGTATAACGCCGCACTCAAGGCTAAATTTCGCCTGACAGATGAGACTGGAATTAAGGAAGAAGAAGTTTACATGGGAACCATACCATTGATGACCCCGCAGGGGACATTTGTCGTCAATGGAGCAGAGCGGGTCATTGTTTCTCAATTACACCGTTCTCCAGGAATATGTTTTGAGCAAGAAAAGCACCCTAAAGGAAATATTCTCTTTTCATTTCGTGTGATTCCGTATCGTGGTTCATGGCTCGAGGGAGCTTTCGATATCAACGATATGATCTATATCTATGTCGACAAAAAGAAAAGACGTCGCAAAGTTCTTGCAACTTCCTTTATTCGGACATTAGGTTACTCTACTGATTCAGATATTATTGAGGAATTTTTCAATACACGAAAGATCAAAATCAAGTCGGATAAGGATTTTGCTAAAATCGTTGGTAAAATCTTAGCGGAAGATGTTGTGGATGAAGAAAATGGGGTCATTTTTGGTAAAGCTTCCGAAAAATTGACAACAGCCATGCTTAAGAGGATTCTCGATGCAAACATTTCCACAATTAGAATTGCGGAAGATGCAGATGAGTCTTCTCCAATCATTAAAATGCTTGCTAAGGACCCAACAGATTCTTATGAATCCGCTTTGAAGGATTTTTATAGAAAAATTAGACCGGGCGAGCCGTCAACTTTGTCCAATGCTCGTTCTTTGATTATGCGCCTCTTTTTTGACCCAAAGAGATATAACCTTGGGAAGGTGGGACGCTATAAACTGAATAAAAAACTTGATCTTGAGACGACAGAAGCTGCGTTAGAGCAAGTGACATTGAAAAAAGAAGACATCATCCATGCGATTAAGTATTTGATTAGACTTAGGCAAGGAGATGAGAGGGCTTTTATTGATGATATCGACCACCTTGCTAATAGAAGGGTTCGTTCAGTAGGAGAGCTCGTTCAAAACCAGTGTCGTATTGGCTTTGTGCGCATGGAAAAAATCATAAAAGAAAGAATGAATCTTTTTGATTTTGCTTCAGATACCTTAACGCCTGGAAAGATCATTTCTGCAAAGGGCTTTCAGTCAGTAATCAAGGACTTTTTTGGTCGTTCACAGCTTTCTCAATTTATGGACCAAACAAACCCAGTTGCTGAATTGACCCATAAACGACGTCTTTCATCATTGGGGCCAGGGGGCTTGAACAGAGAGCGTGCCGGATTTGAGGTTCGCGACGTTCATCCTAGCCATTACGGCCGTATCTGTCCTACAGAAACTCCTGAGGGACCGAACATCGGTTTGATTACCTCTCTGTCAGCATTCGCAAAGATCAACGAATTTGGTTTTATCGAGACGCCTTACAGAATTGTTCGCGATGGTGTAGTCACTGATGAGATTGAGTATATGACCGCAGACCAAGAAGAGATGTGCGTTATTGCTCAGGCTTCTGCACAACTTGATGAATTTAAGATGTTTGCGGAAGATCGTGTTTGGGCTAGAAGTGGTGGTGAATCACTTGTTATGGCTGCAAATTTAGTTACTCATATGGACGTTTCGCCAAAGCAGCTCGTCTCGATTGTGACAGGATTAATTCCATTCTTGGAACACGACGATGCGAACAGGGCTTTGATGGGATCGAACATGCAACGACAAGCGGTGCCTCTATTAAAGACAGATTCACCTATCGTGGGAACAGGGGTTGAAAAGCGCGCAGCGAAAGACTCTGGTGCGGTTGTCATTGCCGATGAAGATGGAACTGTTGATTATGTAGATGGTTTGAAAATCGTCGTGGCTTCTAAGGCTAACGTTCTCATTAAGAGGACCTATTTTCTCAAGAAGTTTATACGTTCAAACTCAGGAACATGTATCAATCAGACTCCACTTGTTCAAGTTGGTGACGAAGTGCTAGCTGGAGATGTTCTTGCTGATGGACCATCGACGGATCGTGGGGAAGTCGCATTGGGTAAAAACGTGCTTGTTGCGTTCATGCCTTGGTGTGGTTATAACTACGAGGATGCGATTATCATCTCTGAGAAATTGATCAGGGAAGATTATTATACTTCGATCTATTTGGAAGAATTTGAACTGACCGCAAGGGACACGAAATTAGGAAAAGAAGAGATTACCAAGGATATTCCGAACGTTTCGGAAGAAGCTTTGCGTAATTTAGGGGATGATGGAATCATTCGTATCGGTTCCGAGGTGAAGCCAGGAGATATCTTGGTAGGGAAAATTACCCCTAAGTCTGAAACCGAACTTTCTCCAGAAGAGCGCTTATTACGTGCAATTTTCGGAGAAAAGGCAGCCGATGTTAAGGATGCATCATTGACAGCGCCTCCAGGAACAGAGGGTGTCGTTATGGATGTCAAGGTGTTTAGCCGCCGAGACAGATTATCCAAAACTGACGACGAACTGGTTGAGGAAAAAACGAAGGTTCAAGATCTACAGAAAGAATTCAAAGATAAAGAACTTGAGTTGTCACTTGAGCTTCATGAAAAGTTAGGCGTTCTCTTAATGGACGAGCCGGCTCCAATGTCGATCATGCATAAGAAATCAGGTGATGTGATCATTGCGGAAGGCTCTGAGGTAACTCAGGAAATGATTGAGTTGTTAGAGCAAGAAAACCTCTCTGATCTTATCATTCCAGCTTGTGAAACTTATGAAACTATGAAGCAAATCTTAGTCGATCATAAGAGAGCTCATGAAAACTTGGAAATGGAGTACAAGTCTCATACTGAATTCCTACGAAAGGGAGATGTCGAGCTTGAGGCAGGCGTTATCAGACAAGTGAAAGTATACGTAGCCACAAAGAGAAAGCTCCAAGTAGGGGACAAGATGGCGGGACGTCACGGAAATAAAGGGGTTGTATCGAACCTCGTTCCTGAGTGCGACATGCCGTTCTTGGATACTGGTGAGTCGATCGAAATTATCCTAAACCCTCTTGGGGTTCCATCTAGGATGAACTTAGGTCAGATGTTAGAGACTCACTTAGGAATTGCAGCTAAACGTGCGGGTATTTACGTGAAGAGCCCCGTATTCCAAGGTTTCCCTGAAAGTGAAATTTGGAAGATGATGAAGGATGTTAGTTTTTCCGATGATGGAAAGATCCACCTTTATGACGGAAGAACGGGCGAGCGTTTTGATAACCGTATCGTCGTTGGTTACATCTACATGTTGAAACTTTCACACTTAGTAGCTGATAAAATCCACGCACGTGCGATAGGACCTTATTCACTTGTTACTCAACAACCCTTGGGCGGTAAAGCGCAGATGGGTGGTCAGAGATTCGGTGAGATGGAGGTGTGGGCTCTTGAAGCTTATGGAGCCGCAAATCTTCTCCAAGAGATGTTGACAGTCAAATCAGATGATGTGGCTGGTAGAACTCGAATTTACGAATCGATTGTAAAGGGAGATAATTTCCTATCTGCAGGAATTCCGGAATCATTCAATGTTCTTGTAAAAGAAATGCAAGGACTTTGTTTGGATGTTAGAGCAGAAACTGGGCAAGAATAACTAGTATTTAGGTGGCAATTCAGTGTTGCCACCTATTAACCTCTTTTGGTGGAGAGAATAGTCAATGACTGAACAAGAAAAAGAAGATTTTCAAAGTAATTATTTTGAGAATTTATCGATTCGCATAGCCTCTGATGATGTCATTCGCGATGAGTGGTCGCGCGGTGAGATCAAGAAACCTGAAACGATTAACTATAGAACATTTAAGCCTGAAAAGGGCGGTCTTTTCTGTGAGAAAATTTTTGGTCCACAACGCGATTGGGAATGTGCTTGCGGTAAATACAAGAAAATTAAACACAAGGGAATCATCTGTGACCGATGTGGAGTGGAAGTTACTCTTTCTAAGGTTAGACGCGAGCGGATGGCACATATTGAGCTCGCGGTTCCCGTCGTTCATATTTGGTTCTTTAAGACTCAACCTTCGAGAATTGGTAACCTTTTGGGAATGCCCGCGGGCGATCTCGAAAGAGTCATTTATTACGAAGAGTACACAGTTGTTGATCCTGGCCGTACAACCTTAGAGAAGAAGCAGCTGCTCAATGATGCTGAGTTTAGAGAAGCTCAAGAGAAATGGGGCCCAGATTCGTTTAAAGCGATGATGGGAGGGGAGGCGATCAAGGTTCTTTTAAGCAGTGAGAATTTGCTTGCAACCGTTGATGATCTCAAGGATAAGCTTCGCAAAACAAAATCGCTTCAAGCAAGGATGAAAATTGCAAAACGGCTTAAGATTGTTGAGACGTTTGTCCATTCAGGGAATAACCCCGATTGGATGGTCATGCGATGTGTTCCGGTAACACCACCAGATCTTAGACCGCTTGTACCTTTAGATGGAGGTCGTTTTGCTACTTCTGACCTTAATGACCTTTACAGAAGAGTCATTAACAGAAACAATCGTTTGAAGGCGATTCTTAAGCTAAAGACACCTGATGTGATCATACGCAATGAAAAGCGTATGCTTCAAGAAGCTGTTGATGCCTTGTTCGATAATGGACGTCACGGACATCCAGTCATGGGTGCTGGGAATAGACCCTTAAAGTCACTCTCAGAAATGCTCAAAGGAAAGCAGGGACGTTTTAGACAAAACCTTCTCGGAAAAAGGGTCGATTATTCAGGCCGTTCCGTAATCGTTGTAGGTCCAGAATTAAAATTCAATCAGTGCGGATTGCCAAAGAAAATGGCTCTTGAACTATTTGAGCCATTCATTGTTAAGCGTCTAAAAGATTATGGGTATGTCTATACGATCCGCTCGGCAAAGAAAATGATTCAGAGAGAAGATGCCAAAGTTTGGGACGTATTAGAGGAGATCATCAAAGGTCACCCAGTTCTACTAAACCGAGCTCCGACTCTTCACAGATTAGGACTTCAAGCGTTTGAGCCCGTCTTGATTGAGGGGAAGGCGATACGAGTTCACCCTCTCGTTTGTTCGGCATTTAACGCTGACTTCGACGGTGACCAGATGGCCGTCCACGTGCCTCTTTCTATCGAGGCCCAAATTGAAGCTCGGGTCTTGATGATGGCCCCAGATAATATTTTCTTGCCTTCTTCAGGTAAGCCTGTAGCGATCCCTTCTCAAGATATGATTTTGGGTCTTTACTACATGATGGCTGATCCGAGCGTTGTCAAGAAAGATCAAAATGAGAAACTTCGTAAGTTTTCTTCAACCGCTGAAGTATTAGTAGCCATGCAGGCTTCAAATAGCTATATAAAGCGTACTAATAAGAATGGAAAGAGTGGAGAAAGAATCGATGATACAGGGAGAGGTTTGCCTGTCCATGAAAGGATCGTCGTTCGTCTAGATGACGGTAGTTTGATTGAAACCACTCCAGGTAGAGTACTATTTAACACAGTAGTTCCTAAAGAATTAGGATTTCAAAACTACTCGTTAAGAAAGAAAAGACTTGGTGAACTCGTTCTTGAAACTTACAAAAAAGTGGGTCTAGAAAGAACGGTACGTTTCCTCGATGATATTAAGCAACTTGGATTTGATCAAGCGACGAAGTCAGGACTCTCAATGGGAATTGCTGACGTCATCATTCCTGAAGTCAAAACAGCGCTCATCGAAGAGACAAAAGCCAAGGTAGGTCAGGTTGTACAGCAGTACGAGGACGGGATTATCACAGAAGGTGAGCGTAAATCGAAAATTATTTCGATTTGGACAGATATCACAGAGCACCTTTCTGACATGGTCTATGATCTAGTGATGAAACCTCGCTCTGGAGAGCCTAATCCGCTTTATATGATGATTGACTCAGGTGCCCGAGGAAACAAATCTCAGTTAAGACAGTTGGGAGCCTTAAGGGGTCTTATGGCGAAACCTTCTGGAGAGATTATTGAGTCTCCGATCACTTCAAACTTCCGTGAAGGTTTGAGTGTTCTTGAGTACTTTATCTCTTCTCACGGTGCTCGTAAGGGTCTTTCTGATACCGCGTTGAAAACTGCTGACTCTGGTTACCTCACAAGAAGACTCGTTGACGTTGCGCAGGATGTGCTCGTTAATGAAGAGGATTGTGGTACCCTTGGTGGTATTGAGGTAGCTGCAATTAAGCAAGGACAAGAAGAGCTATTGCCTCTCAAAGATCGTATTTTTGGTCGTGCGGTTTGCGAAGACGTATACATGCCAGGTGACAATACTCAATTGATCGCCCATGCAGGGGACGTGTTAACTCGTATTCAAGCTGAAAAAATTGATGATGCTGGTGTTGAGAGCCTAAGAATACGTTCAACTTTGACTTGTGAGTCAAAGAGAGGTATTTGCGCTAAGTGTTATGGAATCAATTTGGCCAATGGAAGAAAAGTGGCAAAAGGCGAGGCTGTCGGTATCATCGCGGCCCAGTCAATCGGTGAACCTGGTACTCAGCTCACGATGAGAACGTTCCACTTGGGAGGTATCGCGTCTGCCGTATCAAATCCAGAGGTTGAATCTCAACATGACGGTATCTTGGTCTACCAAGATGTTCGCTGTGTAATTAACAAAGATTCAGTCTGGCTCGCTTTGAATAAAAATGGCTTTTTACACGTAGTCAAAGACGAAGGAAGAACTCTCGAAGATTACAAAAAGCTTATCAGCACAAAGTCGATTGAACCGCTTGCTACTTTCGGAATTGAGCTTGGATCAGAGATTCTGCTTGCCGATGGAGCTAGGGTAAAGCCAGGTCAAAGGATTGCTAATATTGAGCAGCACAACTTCCCGATCATTTGCGAGAAGGGTGGTTATGTGAAGTACGAGGACCTCATTGAGGGGATCTCTACTCAGAAGACGATCAATAAGCAAACCGGTTCTGCTGAGATTGTCGTTAAACAACACCGAGGTGAGTTGCACCCACAAATCGTCATCTACTCTGATTCAGAGTGTACTGACTTGATTGGTACTTATGCAATTCCTAGCGGAGCTCTTATTTCAGTGGGAGAAGGTGAAGTTGTTGAAGCGGGTACTCAATTGGCCAGGTTGCCAAAAGGTGCAGTCAAGACGAAGGATATCACCGGTGGTCTACCTCGCGTTGCTGAACTCTTTGAGGCTAGAAAACCCAAGGATGCGGCAGAGATCGCGAAGATCGATGGAATTATCGATTTCAAAGGTGTCCAGAAAAACAAGCGTATTGTTGTAGTTCGCGATGAAGAGACAGGTATGGAAGAGGAGCACTTGATTCCTTTATCTAAACACTTGATCGTTCAGCGAGGCAACCACGTTGAGAAAGGACAACAAATAACTGAAGGGTTTGTTAGACCCCAAGAAATTTTGGAAATCCGCGGTGTCCGAGAATTGCAAAAATACTTGGTCAATCAGGTCCAAGAAGTTTATCGACTCCAGGGTGTTGACATCAATGATAAGCATATTGAAATCATTGTCCGTCAGATGTTACAGAAAGTTCGCATCACCGATCCAGGTGATACGACCTTCCTCTACGGAGAAGATATCGATAAGAAGCAGTTCCATCAGCACAATAGAAGAGTTATCGATGAAGGGGGAAGGCCAGCTCAGGCAGCTCCTGTTCTTCTCGGTATCACTAAGGCATCACTCGGAACAGAATCGTATTTCTCAGCGGCCTCATTCCAAGAGACCACCAGAGTTCTTACTGATGCAGCGTGTGAAGGAAAGGTCGACTATCTGCTCGATTTCAAATCGAACATCATTACTGGGCAGCAAATGCCGTCTGGTACTGGGCACATACGCTATGACCGCCGCTTGAAGAAAAACGTCCAGCAAGAAAAAGAGGACGATTTTGAATTCTCCTTCGATAATGAAGGGGAATTTGTTCAAGTGTAGTTTTACGGGGGCGATCACATCTAAAGGTCGCCCCATTTTTTTTAAATCATTGATAGTAAGTTCGCTGAGAAAAGATTATTCAAAAAAACCCAAGAGGTGCATTATTGAGCCTTTTAAGGGGGAGCTATGTCTAATTCGAAGGATGAATTAAGAAAAGTAACTATCATAGTGGCTGATACAGGCGACTTTGATATGATTGCCCAATATAAGCCACAAGATGCTACCACAAATCCGTCATTGCTTTATAAAGCCGCCCAGATGGAAGCTTATCTACCGTTGGTTCGAGATGCAGTGGCTTGGGCAGAGAAGAATACCCCAGCAGGGGAATGTAAGGTAAAAAAGGCAGTTGTCAAACTATTCATTAATTTCGGCGTTGAAATCCTTAAGATTGTTCCCGGAAGAGTTTCTACAGAAGTAGATGCCCGGTTCTCTTTTGATGTGGATGCAAGCATCAAAAGGGCTCGGGAATATATTCAACTCTATAAAGAAGCTGGAGTTAGCAAGGAAAGGATCTTGATTAAGCTGGCCTCTACATGGGAAGGGATTCAAGCTGCCCGAGTCTTGGAGAAAGAGGGCATCCATTGCAATATGACCTTGATGTTTAACCTAGGACAAGCAATCGCTTGTGCCGAAGCGGGGGCGACCCTAATTTCTCCTTTCGTTGGTCGTATTCACGATTGGCAAAAGATAAAATTTTCTCTTGATTTGGTTCCTGCTGAGAAAGATATGGGTGTGTTGTCTGTGACGGAGATCTTCCATTATTATAAGAAATTTGGGTATAAGACCCAAATCATGGGAGCCTCATTTAGAAACGTCGATGAAATCCTTTTTCTTGCTGGATGCGACTTGTTGACAATTTCTCCTCAATTACTTGGGGATCTATCCAAGCTCGATAGGCCGGTACCAAGGAGACTTGATCCAGCAGAATCTGCAAAAATGGATATTAAGAAGATCTCTGTGGATGAAAAAACCTATCGCTATATGCTTTGCATGGATGAGATGGCCACTGAAAAGCTTCACGAGGGAATCCGTCTTTTTACTGCTGACACGGTCAAACTGGAAGACTTCATTCAATCCCATTTCATGAATGGAAAAGGATGCAACCCCAGTAGGAAAGTAAGTTAACTGCTGACTGTGCTTCCGTCAGGTGCGGTGGGGGTAAAGAGTTGTCCACCCGATTGAGCCGATCCGGATGTTGATTTTGGGGCAGGAGAATCGGGGATAAGGAGTGCAACGAGAATAGTGAAGACGGCCATAGAAAACCCCCAAATCGTCATCCCAATTGCCTGATGATATTGATTTTCATCACTAAGGGGTCTCCATTGGTATTGGTTATGCTCTTTATCTCTATCAGTAAACATGTTTGTGTTCGCTTGGAGGCAGCTCGTTGTAAGTCCGAAGATTACGATCATTGAAAAATACAGGGATCTTCTCATTATAACAGGCCTCATTGGTTGTCTTAACTTCTACTTACACCCTTTTCTCTATTTTAGACAAGATATAGTATATCTAGGAAATTTTTCTTGGGTTTTTCTCGTTTGGGTTGTAGACTGAGAGGGTGTATCATATCAAAAACCGTTAACCGAGTAGGTTTATGACTCAGCTAGAATCAGGACGTGATAAAGTCAATGAAATCTGTAGAATGATTCGCAACGACACTTTGCAACCAGCGAAGGATGAGGCGGCTAGAATTATTGCTGAGGCCCAAGCCGAAGCAGACGCGATCATCGCAAAGGCTAATGAAGATGCCGACGATATTCTTCAGGGCTTAAAAAAGGACTTAGAAAGGCAAAAAAGTGTCTATGAAGCTACGATCGAATTAGGAATTAAGCAGGGAATTGCAAAGCTAAGACAGCTTATTACGGGGATATTTTCTGATCAACTCCATCAAATGATCAATCGAGAGATGGGAAAAGTAGACGTTATGGCAAACATCATCAAAGTGCTGATTGAGGCCATTAAATGTGAGGGAATTGACGCAAATATTAAAGTCGCATTAGCTAAGGGAGTTGATAAAGAAGGGCTATTTGAAGCGCTTTCCTCAAAAGTAAAAGAGAAAATTGAAAAAGACCAGATAGAAATTGGGGATTTTAAAGCAGGTGCAGCCATCAAAATTGTCGATAAAAAAATCAGCATCGAAATGACTGACAAGGCTGTGTTGGAGCTTTTATCAACATACTTATCCGAGGATTTAAGACAGAAACTTTTCCGCTAACGGTCTTGGGGTTGATTTTCTATGAGTTTATATTTTGCTATTGGGAGCTTGCCGAGACTTGAGTTTGACGCTAAACCAGATACGACAACTGCCGCAGTAATTGAGCTGTTTGAGATGAATTTGCCAGAAAGTGCTCTCAAACAACTGAAGGTCTTAAGACGTTGGATAGATCTTCGAAATCTTTCTCGAATGATCGGCCAACATGAGTATTTCGATTATCGAGGCAATGAGTCAAGATCCACGTTGAAAGAGCATCTAGACAATGAGGTTGAATTGCCTCAATATTTTTTTGACTTTCTCTCCAAATTTGATACTGTTGATATGCAAAAGAAGAATTTTGCTTACTTAATAGCACGTTATTTTCATTACGAAAGAAAAAAAGCAAAGGGTCTTCTCAAAGAATTCTTGCAATTTGAAAATGAATGGCGGATCATTCTAGCAAGCTATATGGCTAAAAAAAGTGGAAGGAACCTAGGAGATGTTTTGAAATTTGAGGATATGAGTGACCCGACCGTTCAAATGGCCATAGTTCAAAAAGATTCACCAGGTCAATTTGTGTTTCCTTTCGAATTTAGTAAACTAGAGGTCGTTCTCAAAGAAGCAGGTTCCAATCCGACAAAACAGATGCAAGCCTTGGCCAAGTATCGATTCGACTTTTATGCAGAAATGGAGTACGATTTTCCCTTCACAATTAGACGAGCATTTGCTTATTTGATGCAACTGATGCAGCTTGAAGAGCTTTATGCTTTAGATGAACTGGAAGGTAGACAAGAATTAATGAAATTGATGGAGAGCGAGCATGCATCGTGAGCAAAAGGCGACAGGGGTAGTAGTTTTTGCACTGGGGAATCTAATTAGAGTGGCCTTTGAGGGTGAAATCGTTCAGGGTGAGATCGCCTACGTTCATTTAGAAAGTGAGTATTTAAAGTGCGAAGTTATTGAAATCAAAGGTCGGGAAGCCAAGCTCCAAGTTTTTGAAGATACACGAGGGATCAAATTAGGAACTCCAGTAAGATTTACCAAGGAGCTTCTTGAAGTCGAATTAGGCCCGGGACTCCTCGCTGAGATTTATGATGGTCTCCAAAATCCTCTCGAAAAAGTGGCAGATATTTCTGGGCTCTATCTCGAAAGAGGCAGATATCTAGAAGCGCTCGACCGTGTTAAACGCTGGGAGTTCAAGCCCACCGCAACAGTGGGTGATCAACTCGTCAGGGGAGATACTATTGGTCACGTCACTGAGTCGTATTTTGTTCACAGGATCATGCTTCCCTTCAGATTTTATGGAAAGTATCGGTTAACTTGGGTGATTGGACCTGGAAGTTACGTTGTCGATGAGGTGATTGCTAAGGTGGTCGATGACAATGAAACTGAGTTTGAAATCAAGATGGTCCAGAAGTGGCCTGTAAAATTTCCCCTTATCGAGGGCAAACGAGTTAAGGCAAAAAAGGCTCTCACTACAGGAATTCGTGTGATCGATACACTGATTTCTTTGGTCAAAGGAGGATCGGCTTGTAACCCAGGACCCTTTGGAGCAGGAAAAACAGTAACTCAACAACTCATTTCCAAGTATTCCAACGTAGACATTGTTGTTCTGGCTGCGTGTGGGGAGCGTGCCGGTGAGGTTGTCGAAACTTTAAAGACATTCCCTACACTGATGGATGTCTATCGAAATCAGCCTCTTATCCAGAGAACTTGTATCATTTGTAATACTTCTTCAATGCCCGTGGCTGCCCGTGAGGCTTCTGTTTATGTCGGCGTTACTTTTGCTGAATACTACCGTCAAATGGGGCTTGATGTACTTCTTCTTGCTGACTCAACCTCAAGATGGGCCCAGGCAATGCGAGAAATGTCGGGACGTTTGGAAGAGATCCCAGGAGAAGAGGCTTTTCCGGCTTATCTTGCCTCTAGGATTGCCAGCTTCTAGAT
>JAJZEO010000073.1 GCA_021847505.1 bacterium | reverse complement strand
CTGCTTATGTGGCAGATAGAAACGCAAGAAGGACAAAGATCCTTTGGGGATTTACTATCCCAGATGCACGTGTAAAAATGAAGAGGCTTTACCCGTGAGAACTTTTATGGTTAGGTACTAGCATCGTAAAAAGTTACTGAAACATCTCTTAAAGTTTCCATATATTCTCCTTCTTTATTAAAAATAAGATTAATTAAAAATCAGAGAGTCATCTCTTATTTCGCGGAGAGTCTATCACAAATAGCGATTAATAGACATCTTGGCAAAATCGTTTTCCTTTTTTAAGATGACGAAAGAAATTTTTTGCCTCGTCTTCAGATAGCCCGCCCTCTTCAAGGGCAATTTCATGGAGGGCTAAAGTTACATCCCTGGCCATGCGCTTTGCATCACCACAAATATAAATGTGGGCCCCCTCATTAATCCAATGCCAAAGCTCAGCGGCGTGTTTTTTCATTTCATCTTGGACGTAATGCTTTCCTTCCTGGTCTCGCGAAAAGGCAAGTGAGAGCTTGAGAAAGCCACTTTTTTCCCACTCAAGCAATTCTTCTTGGTAATAAAAATCTGTAGAGCGATTTCGGTCCCCAGTGAAAAGCCAATTGCCACCTGTGAGAGGATCTTGCATCTCTCGTTCCTGTAAAAAGCCGCGCAGAGCAGCAAGTCCTGTCCCTGGGCCAATCAAGATCACTTTGGTTCTACGATCCATCGGGAGAGAAAAATGGGGATTTTCCATGAGAAAGAGGCCCACTTTTGATTGACCAATGGCACATCGCTCTTTCAAAAAGCTTGCTGTGACACTTTTTTCCTCTCTGCCTGCAAATGGATAACTAAACGAAGCGACCATTAGGTCAACCTTATTGCCCACCAATTTTTGCGATGAAGCAACCGAATAATAGCGGGGCAAAAGGGGAGAGCAGGCATCACATAAGTGTTGCAGTTCAAGAGATGGATTCCAAAAATCTTGGATAAAGGAGAGCAGATCGCGAGAGCTCGTATAGGAAAGAAGCTCTTCTTTAGTGGACAGGATTTGCTTCACCTCGGCATGTCTAGAATGAGAGGGAATCACTAAGTTCAAATGTGCTGAAGTGACGGACTGTAAGTTGACTTTTTTAGCAAGAAACGCGCGCAAAGTAAGAGAGCCTTCATTTCGTTTATCATAAACGATATGGTTAGGATCAATCTGAAGAGCGAGCAGGATCGCCTCAACCTTCTGAGGGCAGTTTTCAGGATAGAGTCCAAAACTTGAACCGACCGAGTATTCAATGCCAGATCCCTCTAAATCAAGGGTTATATGGAGATTTTCTTTTGTTGAGAGGGGGTGATTGAGCAAGCGCAAATGACTCAAAGTCGCATAAAAGGGCCTCTTTCTAGAGTAGAGCCCAGGGAGAGGCTCTTTGACATCACTTTTTTCCATTTTACTCTTTTTCACCGATCAGTTATGGTTCACCCATATGAAGAAAAAATTTTCCTTACTCATGGTTTTGCTTACCTTCATTTTAAAGTCCTGTGGCGCGCCAGGCTATCCAAGAAATTATATCATCTCGGAGAAAGAATCAGATAGCGCCACATCTTCGCAGAAACAAAAGTAGTCTCATTGTATCACTGTCCTTAATTATGAACAAAGGGCTGAAAAATTCTTTGATAGGTAGGCCTCTTCGAGCAATTTCAATCTTTTACTTGAAATTCCACCTAGAAATTCAATCGCTTGTAGGAGACGGGCTCTCCCTCTATGTTGTCCAAGAAGATTGAATGAGTCAAAGAGCGGAGGGCCGAAATGGCTTGCCATGAAGGTGCCGAATAGAAGAGGAATGATCTCTTTTTTGAAATTAACGCCGAAAAGATCAGCCAATTCTTTTGCACAGAGTTCCAAAGAAGTGCCGCTCCAATCTTCTCGATCATCAAGCATCCAGATCAATGTTTGTAAAATCGAAGCCGATGTCTCAGGTTTTAAACCTTTGGGGCAAAGGAGCTCTTGGGTATAGCGAAGGTGATTGGTGAAGAAAAAGTGACATAAATCCATGAAGTCGCCGAACGTCTTAATCCGCGTGTGGATCAGCGGCATCAATTTTCCCATAAATGCGTCATTGAAGCCCCATTCCCTAATTCGTGGCCAAAGTTGATTCTCGGGAATTGAGTTGATCAAGTATTGTTGATTGATCCAATCGAGCTTTTTCATATCGAATACGGCTCCTGAAATCCCGACGCGTTTCAAATCAAATCGCTCGATCATCTCATCTAAAGAGTAGATCTCCTTATCCCCAGGCATGCTGTAACCCATCAAGGTTAAGAAATTCCGGAAGGCCTCGGGTAAATAGCCACTCTCCTTGTAAAAGAATGCCGATGTCGGATTCTTTCGCTTGGAAAGTTTTTTGCCATCCATGCCTAAAAGAAGGGGCATGTGTACGAATGTGGGTGGTTTAAACCCGAAAGCTTCATAAATCAAGATGTGTTTCGGCGTAGAGCTGATCCACTCATCCCCACGGATCACATGGCTGATTTTCATTTCCACATCATCGACTACGTTAGCTAAATGATAAGTCGGAAAAGCATCTGACTTCAATAATACTTGGTCATCGATATCGGCACATGGAGCTGAGATTCGGCCCTTGACGGCGTCTTCGAAAACCACCTCTCCTGTGAGAGGTACTTTGAGGCGAATGACGAAAGAGCGGCCTTGGGCCTCAAATTTCTCAATTTCTTCTTGGCTAAGATTGCGGTGTCTTCGATCATATCCTTGCCGCCCACCAGTTTTTTGGGCTACTAGGCGCATTTCGGCTAATTCTTCAGGGGTGGTGAAGCACTTATAGGCTTTACCTGCCCTCAAGAGGTCATAGACGGTTTTACGGTAAATCTCAGTTCGCTCAGACTGACGATAGGGTCCATAAGGACCGCCTACATCGGGACCTTCATCCCAAGTTAGGCCAATCCATTTTAGTGACTCATAAGTCCCTATCTCATACTCGGGGCGAGAACGTTTCTGATCAGTATCCTCGATACGAAGAAGAAACTTCCCCCCATGGTGTTTTGCAAAAATATAGTTGAAAAGGGCCATATACAGGGTCCCCACGTGGGGATATCCCGTCGGAGAAGGAGCTATTCTAGTTCTTACTTGCATAGGCGGGCATTATACTCAATAGCTGCTTTATACCCAAGTGAATTCACTTGAGTATTAATTCAAGAGAGGTTTTTTCAAACTGGTATAAAAGATCAACTCTTTCATGATGTTCACCGTCTCATCGAGTTGCAAATCAGTTTGACCTACTAAAGCAGGATCGAGGTCATACCTATTTTGATTGTTAATTTCTTCCAAAAATACTTGATAGTTTTGGCTAGAAGAAATGCGAGCTTTTGAATTTCTTGAGAGGGTCTCAACTAGAGTAAAAATCTCAACATTTTTCTTTTGAGTGTTTTTACCCAGAGTCTTTCTTAAGCGCATCCGAAAGAGGGGATGAACATCTGAGAGGTCATCCTCAAAGCTTGGAGAAATCGTGTCATTTTCGAGAGGATATTTTGAATGTCTTTCCCCAATCTCCATCTGTGAGAGAACGCCAGGAACGACAATGTCAGACTTTACTCCCACGAGTTGGGGTGTATTTCCCGACACGGTGTAGTAGGAACCCCTCGTGACTTTGTACTCTCCTTGTGGGTTGATCCTTTCTGGATTGTGGCCCTCAAAAGTGAACGTTTGATAGGAGCCTTTTCCAAAGCTCGTTTCATCCCCAATAACGAGAGCTCGACCGTAGTCAGATAGAGTCATGGCAACAATTTCAGAAGCAGAAGCACTAGTTTTGTTGATGAGGACGATCAAGGGTCCATCCCAAGCCACTTCACTGACAAGGTTTCTGAGTCGCTTTATCGAGCCTGTGTAATCCTTGATAGAAGCAACGACGCCACTCTTGATGAAAAGACCTGTAACTTGGACCGCTTGAGGTAAAAGTCCTCCTGAATTTGATCTTAAATCCAGGATAATTCCCTTAAGGTTTTGGCTACTCCTCATCCCTAGAATCGCTTGCTCTAAGTCGCTGGAAGAAGAATTGACAGGGTCTTGATAAAATGAGTGAAGAGCTAAGTAACCGATCACGCCATCGCCGTAGGGAATCGTCTTAGTCTCATAGCGAGACTCTTTTAAGACGACCTCATCACGTGTAATTTCAATGTCAAAACGTTCAGAGGAAGTTTCTGAGGGCGCCCTTTCTCTCAACACGGTTAAGACTACAGGAGTTCCCCGTTCTCCTCGGATCAAGTCGATGGCTTCAACGATATCCATGCCAATAACCGGCTCATGATCGACTGCAATAATCTTGTCATTGATTTTCAAGGTCCCTTCAAGATGTGCAGGTCCCCCATCGATGATGTCGACGATTGTAAGGCCGTTTAAGTCATCTCTAAGCTGAGCACCGATCCCAAAGAGCCGCTGTTGAACCTGAATTAAAAACTGCTTTGCCTCCTGGGGAGTAAAGTAGATGGTGTGGACATCAAGGGAAGAGGCAACAGCCTTGAGAAATGTCGATAAAGCTTGTTTCTTTTGCTCCAGACTTGAGGTTTGAAGTAGGTTCTTTTCATAACTAATTCTTCGCTTTTTTACTCTTTGGAAAAAAAGGTCTTGTTGGTCCTTTGAGGGGAGCTTTATAGCAGCTTCTGATTGAATTGCATGGATATTAAGGAGCTTTAGCTGCAACTCGTCTACAGAGCCTACCCAGTCAGCATCTTGGATTTCTTTGGGGCTCATAGGTTTTGAGGGGGTACCCAATTTAGAGACCCTCTCCTCTAGGAGGTTACGCCTTTCAATAGCCCCCAGCATTGAGTTATAGATGAGCTCAAATTGCGTAAATTTTTGGGCATTAAAGTCAGCTACAATCTGGTCTAGGAGCTCGGTGGAGGGCTCCGTCCACTTAACCACCTCATCCTTCGTTAAATACGATTTAAGAGGGTCTAGCTCCTCCAAGTAGTTTATAAGAGCTCTCCTGGAGATCTCCGGGGACATTTCCTTATATTTAATATGAGCGGCAAAGAGTTCCAGGGTCTTCTGATGGGCATCCGCATTGGTGAGGTCTGGGGGAGCAATTTGAGCTTCTAACAAGGAAAAAAGGAGAAAAACCATGCATGAGATCAAAATCGATTTTGAACGGCGAAAAGGCATAAATTTCCTTAAAATCGGTATAAATCCGGATCCTACCCGATTTAAAAGGAAAAAGCGAATAAAATTTTTCGTCTCAAAAGTGAAAAATTTCTTTGTCAAAAAACGATAAAAAAACTCTTTAATAGCCCATTTTTTTTCAGGTTTGGCCATATTTTAGTTGCTATCAATTCATTTTTATGTAACAATTACTTATCTTAAAGGGCAGAAGTGTAACTAAATGAGAGAATCAACACCCCTTTCGGGCCTATGGAGTTTCTAAAACTCTATACTCGTAAAGCGTTTGTGGGCGTTCTCTTGGATGAGAGGAGGAAAACAAAATGGATATGACTGACACACATTCTTCTGAGAAGGAAGAAGTGGGTTTTAAGTCAGGCAACAAACGTGTTGTGTCCATTACGGAAGCCGCGCGCATTAACAATGTGACTCGGCAGGCGATTTATGTGGCAATCAAGCAAAAGAAGCTGAGAGCTCATAAGGACTCAACCCGTTGGACAATTGACTTACAAGACCTAGATGAGTATCGACGTCAGAAATACTCGCGAGCTAAATCGACATTTAATGGCGAGTTGTTGTTTGACAATCAAAGAGGTTTCTATTCCGTTAACCAAGTCGCAAAAATGCTAGGGGTTCCAGCCCAAAAGATCTATTACGCAACGCGTATTGGGATGCTAAAAGCGACTCGGAAGGGTGCAGCTTGGGTTATTCACATGAATGATGTGAAAGAGTACCAAGAGAAGTACCTAAATAGAAAAGCTGAGGTTGCTTCAACTGAAGCAATGTAAGAAGCTTTTAAGTGGGAGTGAAAGGTTTATCAAAGATCACAGCCTTAGTGGCTGTTTGATAAAAGGGCACCTTTTTCCCTAAATAGTTATGTTTAAAATATTTCTTTATTTTTTTTACTAAGATAAGTCTTTTTATCTCTGGCATTAAAAAACTAACTATGTTATAATCATTCGATTTTTAATGTTGGATGTCTTTAATTATGCGGATTTCTTTTAATGTATATGCCCCCAGTAACCTTAAAGATTTTGAGGAGGAGGGGGACGGGTTTTGTCCGAATTGGATAAGACGAGAAAAAATCACGCAGCCTTATGATGGTTTAGGGACTAGCTTTCGACGGAATAGCCTTCTTGCAAACTATTTTATTCATCAGCACAATATATCCAGGTATAGTTGGGGCTATTTCACTTCCTCAAATAGAATTCATTCCTTTGCAAAGAAAGTATTTGATTTCACTTTGGGGGTCGCAATTGTTTCCTTAGTTGAAGCCCTGTTCTATCTTATTAGGGCGGTCCATAATTTTGTGCAGCTCTTCTTTTGTCTGGTTAAGGGCGACTCTAAAGGGGTTTGTATTTTTGCCTTAAAAACATGCTCAGATTTGACGAAAAGTATCGAAAACGTGGTAAAAGCCATCCCCTTTTTGGGAATGATCGTTGTAGAGCGTCTTTTAGACCCCCTCAGAATAGTTGCTTGTGCATGGTTTGAGAAAGACCCTCTGGATTTAACACCCGATGAGCTTGAAATGCATGGGCTAGAAGACCGACAGATCCTCTCCTTAGCCCCCCAATTAACCCCCGATGAGCTTGAAATGCATGGGCTAGAAGACGGACAGATCCTCTCCTTAGCCCCCCAATTAACCCCCGATGAAGAATGTTTTGCCACCAGCGAAGTCAGACGACTTGTAGTTGCATTAGATTCTCATTTTGCATTGAGCGAAGATAGTGATTCAATCGATGCTACGCACCCTTTAAAGGCTCTTACAGGAATTATTAAATACATTTTAAGGGAGATCATGGGTGGAGCTGAAATCATTGATTTGATGCCTTGGGAGGCGACATTAGGCACAATGGGGAATACAGCGAAGGCAAGAATGACTATTTTGGCCTACTTAGTGGAGAAGTATCCTCAGCAAGTCGCAGGGATTACTTCAATCTTAGGCGTTGACCGGGTGCTGTTAATTAATGAAGGGATTCAATTTGAAGCTGAAGGGGTCTTTATTTGGCTTCTATCAGGCATAAGAGAGCAGGAAAGCATGCAAGCCATTGATGGGGCAAATTTCAATGTAATGGGGGCTCTATTTGTCCGACAAAGGAAAGTTATGGATGATCCTCGAGCTCTCAGATCATTAGACCTTATGTTTAGACAATTGATGAGAATCACTAGACCTCTTGCATAACTCAGGTTTTTTGGAAAAAATAGGCAATTTTGATGAGATTTCGAATTTGAGCGAGCCCGCATATGCGGGACGCCCCATAGGGGCGAGCGATAAAATCGAAAGATCACAAAATGTGACATTTTTAACGAAAAAGATCAGTTATGCAAGAGGTCTACTCCTCATACACCTGAAAGTCTCTAATATGCAGTTGAATAGAAGACTTGTTGAGATAGATGTTTACCTGAGGTGTAAATGCTATGAGCAACTTGAGGTTCTTTTTCATCAAACATTGCTTTCTATGCACCATGTTAAAGCCAATTCCCTCAAGAAATCGATCAGAGTCTTCGAGCGATAGCTTTAAATGTTTGCGGCCAACTACTTTTGGAGGGAGTACTTGTTTTGCCAAAGCATAGAGGATTACTTGGGGGTTTTCCATGCCATACGGCTCTAATAATGAAAGAGACTCAAGAAACTCAAATGTTAAATCTTTAAAAGAGACCTTGGCATCCAGATGAAGTTTAGGGGTGACATCCCGATCCTTTAGCGATTCATTAGCAGCAGCAACAAATCTTTTTCTAAATTCAGGAATATTTCTGTCATTAATCGTTAAACCTGCCGCATAATCATGTCCGCCATAATTAAGTAACAAAGAATCGTTATCCTTTAATGTTTGCAAGACGGGAAATTCGGGAATTGTACGAATGGAGCCTTTTCCGACACCTCCCTCGCGGGCAATGATGATGGTCGGTCTGTTGTATTGCTTTGCGATACGTGCCGAAATGATGGGAATGATTCCTGCGTGCCACTTGTCAGAGTCTAACACGATGGCCTTTTCCTGAAGAATCTGGGGATTTCTTGCAATGAATCTCTCAATGTCATCAGAATCTCTTCGCTCGATCTTTTGTCTTGCTTTGTTCATGACATCGAGTTCTTTGGCAAGGCTTTCTGCTTCAAGCACATTTTGCACAAGTAACAATTCTATCCCTTTCTTTGGATCATCGATTCTTCCAAGGGAATTTAATCTAGGAGCGACCTTTGAAGCGACATCAATGGTAGTAATTTCTTCTGGATTAACATCACAAACGTGAATCAGTTTTAAAAGGCCAATCCGCTGTGTTTTGCGTAGTTGTTGAAGCCCGTATCGGACTAAAATGCGATTTTCTCCACGCAAAGCCCCCATATCGGCAATCGTGCCCAGAGCAACTAAATCTAGGTATCTCTTAAGATCAATTAAATCAGCTTGAACTTCACCCTTTTTTACCAAGAAATTCATCATTGCATGAGCGAATTTGAAAGCGACACCTACCCCTGTTAATTCCCGATTCGGGTAGGTTGAATTGAATAACTTGGGATTAAGCGTAGCTACGCAATGGGGAATTTTATCGGTAGGCTCGTGGTGATCGGTAATGATCACGTCAATGCCTTTTTCAGAAATAGCCTGAATTTCAGAAGCCGCAGTGATACCGCAGTCTACAGTGATGATTAATTTACATCCATGCTGCTCTGCAAATTTCAATGCATCTAAGACGATCGTATCCCGCATGAGGTTTCTGTCAGGAATAAAGAAATAGACTTTTGCTCCCAGAGTGCGTAAAAAGTCGACCAACAGCGTGGTTCCCGTCATCCCATCCACATCATTATCACCGAAAATTAAGATTTTTTCGTGTTCTTTGATCGCGATATGAAGCCGTTTGATCGCTTTCTCTATATCAAGAAGCTTTTCCGGTGGATTCAATTGAGGAAGCTTTGCATAAAGAAATCTGTGAACTTCAGATTTCCTTTTATAGCCCCTTGAAACCATCACTTGTGAAGTGACAGGATGAATATTAAACTCAGAGACAAATAAGTCTACAAGCTCTTGATCTTCTTTAGGATACACCCAAAGGAGATCCCCAACTTTTTCTTTTACTGTCATGATTTGTCAACGGCCCCTCCCTAGGGTAGTATAAACATACCCAGGAGTGCAGAAACCCCGATTCAGATTTAGGCGAAAATTGATCCCACGCGGGCGGGGAAGGAGAATAGAATTTCTTCCTTCTTGCTGCTATAGGGTCTTTTTCGCGTAAGCAAAAAACTGAGGTCACTTAAGCCACATCTCTCTCTATTGTTTCTAAGTTTCGATTATGTAAGTAAGTTCTTTAAATTACAAAGTAAAAAACCAACAAATTCAAGAATGTCCACCTAAAACAACGTCATTGTGCGACTTTCCTTGAAAGGTTTTTTGGAAGAGGATAAGTAGCGGCGATGCAATAAAAAATGTTGACAACGTTCCAACTACAATTCCGATAGCCATCACAAGGGAGAAACCAAAGATGGAGCTTCCGCCGAAGAATACCAGTGCAAGGAGGACAAATAGAGTGGTCAATGAAGTCATGAGTGTCCGGCTAAGAGTTAGGTTAAGTGCTTCATTGACGACGATCTTCATCGGTCGTCTTTTCATTGTTTTAATGTCTTCTCTAATCCGGTCGAAGACAATGATCGTATCATTCAAAGAATAACCGACGATTGTCATCAGTGCGGCGATGGTGTTGAGGTCGATTTGAACTGGGACACCCATCGCGTGCAAGAAGCCCAAGATTCCCAAAGTAACGAGTACGTCGACCGCAAGTCCCAATGTGGAACTTAGAGCGTAGGTAAACTCAAATCTAATGGTAATGTAGATCAAAATAGCAAAGAGAGCTAAGAAAAGGCCATAAATAGCATTATTTCTCATTGCGCTCGACATTTGACCGCTGATGCTTTTAAAATTTTGATCGAGTCCGGTTAGGGATTTGTCTGTCAAGGTAAGGCCTGCATTCTTTAAGCCATCAACAAGCCATACCAGTCTTGGGTTAGATTCGTAGGCGTAATGCTTTCCTGGACCAAGAAGGACTTCAACCGGCATATCAGAAAAGGGTCTTGAAACTTCGTTCATGCTGACGGAGAAAAAGATTCTCAGTTGATTAGGCGCACCTAATTGACGAACGGAAAATTCTCTAGGCAAAGCGCCGGCTTTCACTAATGCTTGTTCAATCTCTTGCTTATAGTTTGATTGCGAATCTTGGCTCAATTCAATAGTTACTGCGTAGCCCCCCGTAAAATCCATACCCAAAATGGTCTTTCGGTCCTTTATGAGTAGAGAAACCCCTCCAATGACAAGCAGAATTGAAGTAATCACAGCAGCTTTAGTGAACTTTAGGAAATTCCAGTTGTGAGCTTTAATCCAATTAGCCATTGTAAGCTTTTTAGTAGACTTTCCTTGAACCCATACGGAGAAAAAGTACTTTGTCATAAAAAGTGCGGTAAACATGGATGAAATAATCCCAACGATCAGAGAAACGGCAAACCCTTTGATGGGGCCAGAGTCGAAGTTGAGCAATACAAGGGCGGCAATGATCGTGGTTAAGTTTGAGTCAATGATCGCGGAATACGCCTTTTGATACCCGGTATTGATTGCAACTTGCAATTTCTTGGTTTTCTCAAACTCTTCACGAATCCTTTCGAATACGAGGACGTTAGCATCTACAGCCATACCGAGAGTTAAAATGACTCCCGCTAGCATAGCTATAGTGACTGTGGCTCCAATGTTTTGTAGCGTCGCCCAAATGATGACTAGGTTGAAAAGAACAGCCACAGAGGCTACGACACCTCCAAAGCGGTAATAGCCAACCATCATGACGATTACGCCCAAAAGAGCAATAATAGTAGCGGTAATGCTTTGCACGCGCTCTTTCATTCCAAGCTCTGGGCTTACGCTTGTCTCTGAGAGAATCTGAGGGGTGAACGTCAGCGAGCCTGCTTTTAGATCAGCCACGAGTCGATTAATCTCTGCCTGAGAGAATTGCCCCGAAATCGATCCACTATTGCGGATGGGTTCTTCTAGGACAGGAGCGGAAACGACATAGCCATTTAATATTACGGCCATCCTCCAGCCTGATCCATTGGAATACATTTCATACGGTGTTCCTGCAACTCTGTCCTTCGCAAAGACGGAAGTCCATGTATAAAGAACCGATCTTGGATGAATGCGCAATCCATTGGGGGTGGTTTGAGAACCCTTGATTTCAAATACAATGAAATTTCCACGTGTTGGGTCATAGCTTGCGTGTACATTTTCAAGATTTGAGCCTTCCAAGGCAACGTTTTTGAAAGTAATCAATAGAGGATGAAGTTGCCCGTGCCAGTTACTTAGATTGTCGCCTCGATAGAGGGAAATGCGGCTGACTTTGTCATCAAATTCACTTGTAATATCGGGATTATTGGGATCCATCAAAGCAAGCCCATTCTCGAGAAGCACCTTTGCTGCTTCACTTCGTGGAGCTGGAGCATCGCTGCTTAGCGAGTCCCCATAGAGGTGACTAAATGCAATCTGGTTAATCTCTTCGAGGTCTTTCTTTCCAGTGACAATGGCTTCATTCCAAACTTCTGTGAGAAATTGATTCACTTCTCTTGAAATGGAGGAATTTTGTTGAGAGAATTTTTCGTTAACAATGTGAAAACTCATCGATGAAGCCTTCACCAGTTCAGCGGCAGAAATGTTGTCGGCACCAGGGAAGTCAAGAGAGATATTTGCCCCCTCTTGTCTAATGCTTACATCAGAGACGCCCATTTTGTTGACGCGGTTATAGAGCTCATTGATCCCTTGTTTGATGTCCGATTCATTGGTGACAATTTTCCCATTGGTGTCCTTCAAGGCCACTTGAACGGTTTTTCCCCCTTTCAAATCGAGTCCCCAATGAAGGATCTTTCTTTCATCACCTCTGAAATATTTCTTTGTGCTTAGCTTTAAATTGTTGAGAAGGACATTCGTAGTCGGTTTAGGTATTTCAAAACGATGGCGTCCTGTTGGATCAGAGATAGCAGAGCGATATTCTTCTTTCCATTTGAGGAGGTCTTGGTGTTCTTCTGTTTCGATTCGATTGAGTGTCAATATTCTTTCTTTTAGATCAGAGAGCTCTAAAATAGCCCACTTTTTGGTTCCATGAACTTTGAAATCTTCTCTCGTTGCTTGAAGTAAGGGGAGAAAGAAATCAGAGGACTCAAAAATATAGTCATCGGCATAGGAGGCAGGCAATGGGTAGGTGCTTCCTGGATATCCTGAAAAGCCGTTTGAACGTAAGATTTTTGCTAGGCTTTCGAGGTCTTCATGTAATGCCTTAGCTTCGGTTGAGTAGGGATCATTTTGAAACTTTCGAGAAATCTTTCCCAGGTCTTTTGCAATGACGTAAATAGAATTAGCCTTAAATCCTTGAACGGGATTTTTGGAGTCAATGCTTGGAGCATAAAGAATGAGTTGAAAATTTTTCTTATGTTCGGGAAGTTTTTCGTACTCTTTGTAACTGACTATGGGGTATGTTTCCCTTCTTAGGTCGATAGAGCTGGGAGCCCACATCTCAAGAAGCATGTGTTTTGTATGGTCGTACTGGGCTTTAGCGATCTTAGCTAATTTTAGCGCAAGAAAGCTTGTGCTGTTAGGCAAATCCTTCAATTTAACGATATACTCATCGCCAACTGGGGTTAGCTCTTCATTCGTCCATCTGACAATTTTTGCTACTCTAGAATAAATGATCTGATCGAGACCTCCAGCCTTTTCAGTGAGGGCAGGATCGGCAGCAAATTTTGCCCTCAAAGAGGAAATCTCTTTTTTGAGCTTAATGGTGAATGTTTGATTGACTAGATCTACATCTACGGAGTCAAAGAGAGGGTCTTGGTTCCCCAATTTGAGTTGGTAATTTTTGGGGGAAACGGGATGACTGTAGCTATCCCAGATCGCGTCTTCTATTTCTTGGGATTCCCAAGGAGAAGGGGAATTGACAAACTGCGACTCATGGGCTTTTATGAGGGAGATGGTCTTTAAAAGCTTATCTTCTTTATCCTTCAAGTTTTGGATCTGAGCGTCAAGCACTAAATGCTGAGCGGGGTCATTATCGGCCTTTTTGGCGTCGATCGAGATTCGTTGTAGTTGTAGGCGATCTTTTAAAGAAGTCATGGCAGAAATCAGCGCGGATGTTGTTTTTGCCTTTTCGCGAATAGGGCCTTGCATGAGACGGCCGTAAAATCGCTTCGCTATATCGGCTCGACCGGAGAAAACTTGATCGATTTTATTGATGTTATCGGAGAGTAAGAAGAGAAATTCATCTGATCTAGGGGAGCCTACAGATTCTAAGCTAGCCATGACATAACCGGCATCATCTGAGGGTCCAGCCATGCAAAGGATAAATTGGAATAATCGGTCTTCAAGGATAGAGAGGTAATCCTTTGTGGGCTCTCCATTTGGTTCGTACATTTGAGCAAAAGAAAAATAACGCTCTGGGTCGGATGTGTCGAAGGCAATGGGGATTTTTCTCTGAACGTATACGATGTGGGCGTCAGGTTCTTCTTCATGCATACGGACTAATGAAGGATCTTGTTCGCTAAGCGTCAATTGAGAGGGGTAAAAGGGGATTAATTGTCCAGCTGTAGGGAAAAACTTTTTGAATTTAGCCGAATCTTCCTTGGTGGAGAAATGCAATTCGATCAATTGGGGATTTTTTTTGACCGGGAGAACATCAATCGGTTTGATCCCAATGAGGTCATTAAAGGCGCCAATCCATTGAAGAGATTGATCTTCTAATTGATTAACCCTATTCATCATGGCGATAGAAAGGGCAGTGGCCTCTTTGTCGGCTACCTTTTTATCGAGGGGTTGTGAGTAGAAAAAGACAGTCGGCAATATGTTGTAAACGGCCAGTGCTACCACTGCCAAGATGAGCGCTAAATGCCATCCCTTTCTTTTCTTCATAAATCGGCTTCCCTCTTAAATAAAAAGAATAGGGTACCCAAAAAACTAATTCATGGCAAGGAAACAGTTCGCGCGAAATAGTGCAAAGTGATACCATTGATCTTTTCTGAATGTTTTATCCTATGATTCCAAATGTCTGTGACCGCATAGTGGCGGAGAAGAAAGAGTTACTCAATAGAGAAAGAATCCCCCAGCATGTGGCCATCATCATGGATGGTAATCGACGTTGGGCAGCACAGAGCGGCCTGCCCGTAGAAAGCGGCCACTGGAAAGGGGCTGAGACTTTGCTCCGAATTGTCGAGGGGGCTATTGAAATTGGGGTAAAAGTACTCACCGTCTATTCATTTTCTACTGAAAATTGGAAGCGTCCCAAAAGGGAAGTTCATGCTTTATTGGAGGTTTTTGAGTCGTATCTCAACAGACTTCGTGGGGAAATGGTTGAGGCGGGGGTGAGGTTAGAGACAATTGGAGAAGTAGAGAAGTTCCCTGAGAGAATTCGGCTAGCTTTGAAGAAGGCTAAAGATGCCACGGCTCATTGCGAAAAGCTAACGTTGATTCTCGCTTTGAATTATGGTGGTCGTAGCGAGATGACAAGAGCGGTAAAAAAATTGCTTCAAGACTACTCTCTCAATAAATTTACTTCTGAGCAAGTTGATGAAGAAATGTTTGCTTCTTATCTTGATACTAGTGGCTTTGCTGATCCTGAATTATTGATTCGTACTAGTGGGGAAAACCGTATTAGTAACTTTTTACTTTGGCAAATTTCCTATTCAGAAGTATATATTACCAAAACACTGTGGCCAGATTTCACAAAAGACGATTTCTATGAAGCAATCTTCGATTTTCAACAAAGAGAAAGGAGGGAAGGTCAATGATGACTAGATTTGTCGATCTTGGCAATCGACTACTCTTTTCTTCCATTTCTGTCGTAGTCTTAGGATTCTTGATCTACTTTTCAATGAATCCCTTTGTGCAGTTTGCAATTTTCATTCTTGTCTCTGCGATTGCTGTTACTGCCATCTGGGAATATGCGAGGATGTTAAAAACAAAGGCAATTGATTTACCATTTTGGCTGTTGGCAGTATTGGCGGTAGTGTTTATTTTTGCAAGCTACCTATCCATATTGCATTCTAGTGTTTCAGCGGTAACAGGTATGGTGATAGCGGGGGCATTTTTTGCGATATTTCTCTATCATTTTGCAAAAGTTGAAGGGGCCCTCGTCAACATTCCGACCTGTTTATTTACGGCTTTTTATATATTGATTCCTCTGGGGCTCATGTTGAGAATTCTTTACCCAAGTTCTATTTCGAATTATTTTGTCGATGGTCGCCTATGGATTACTTATCTCATTGTCGTCACAAAGATCACCGATGTGGGGGCCTATTTTGCGGGAAAAATGTGGGGGAAAATGAAGCTTGCTCCCAGTCTAAGCCCTAAAAAGACAATGGCCGGAGCGATTGCGGGGCTCGTATCTGCGATTGCCTCTAGCTTGTTTTTTACCGGCATTTCTCAAATGACCCCGCCTGCTGTATTTCATTTAGCGTTAGTGCCGTCCCTGATTTTAGGGGCCTTGATTGGAGTTTTTGGACAACTGGGTGATTTGGCGGAATCTCTATTAAAGCGGGATGCAAATATTAAAGATAGCAATAAAATTCCTGGAATTGGGGGATCTCTTGACATGCTTGATTCTTTGCTGTTTACTGCTCCCATTGTCTATTTATTTCTTAGGACTATGCCGACGTGAAAAAAAACTGCGATATACACGATTTGAATGTCGTCGTTACTATTGATGGTCCTTCTGCATCGGGAAAATCAACCATTGCTAAATTATTAGCCAAGAAGCTCAAGTTCGAACATCTCGATACGGGGGCGATTTATCGAGCCATTGCCTTTTGGTGTCACCAGCATGGATTGAGCGAAGAGGACCGTGAAAAAATCATCCCTCGCTTGTCTGAGGTTCATTATACATGCGAATGGGTTGAAGGGATTCAAGTGCACAGGCTCAATGGAATGATTGTCAATGATCAAATTCGGACGCCGGAAATCTCTCAATTTGCCTCTAAAATCGCAGCCATTCAAGAAGTGCGCGATTTGGCGACTTTTATTCAGCGCGAAATGGCCAAAGACAAGAATATTGTCGTCGAGGGGCGCGATGCAGGGACGGTGGTTTTTCCCAGAGCTCCCATTAAACTTTACCTGATTGCTAAGAGGGAAGAGAGAGCCAAACGACGCCTGCTTGAACTTCAAAAAAAATATCCAGGGCAAAAGGAACAATTCACGTTAGAAGAAACGATAAAAGAACTTGAAGAGAGGGACGAGAGAGATCGCAATCGAGCCCTTTCTCCCATGAAAAAACCGATGGATGCGGTCACTATTGATACGACAGGCCTCTCTATTGAGGCAGTTTTAAAGAAGATTGTGAAAGTTGTGAAACAGCGCAGACCAAAAGCGCCAGGAAAAATTTGGACGAAGCTCATTGGGTATAAACGGGCTCAAACGACATTTCTCTACAAAATCAGCTATCTTACTACCTTTGTGATCTATAAGATTTGTTTCCGATTAAAGGTCTATGGGCTCGAAAACTACCCTTGTGATGGAGAAACGGCAGCCATTGTTGCTCCTAACCATAGCTCATTTTTAGATCCCCCTGCCGTTGGGGTTGCATGTCCCTGTGAACTGCATGCCCTGGGGATTGATTACTTATTTAGAGTG
>JAJZEO010000020.1 GCA_021847505.1 bacterium | reverse complement strand
CTCTTCTGGCTCTTCTAACAGGTCTTTTCTTGCTCATTTTTTCCTCTTATTTTTTTTATGAAATTGTTTGGTTTAGGTTATTTGTTGCAGTGCTGGAGCAGCTGCTCCTTGATTTTCTCCAACAAATATTATTTTTTTAAACTGACTAAATAGCATATTAATCACACTGTAAATTCCTTAGACAACCTCCGCGATCGCCGCCGCAAAGCATGTCAATCGGCCTTTTTCATTCAGCACGATTGACATCTTTTGGCATACGAAGTCTCTTAGCAGCCTTTGCCTCCTGGACAGTATGGATCCACACCTAGCCCACCTGGACCTACGTGCTGAAGGATGATTTCCAAACAGACGGGGCAATTTGTTATATGGTGCAAAAGGGCAAGAATTAGAGATATATTTAACAAGCCTCCATGTGGTGGAGTGGGAATGTGCTGCCCGCCAACTGGAACGTTTCCACCGTTTGCGCAGCTACCAAATGGGCAGAAAGGATCGACTTTGAATGGTCCTGCTCCTGGTCCTGGTCCTGCGTATTGTGAAAGCATTTGGGTCAAATGCCATAATATTAGCTGAAGTGCAGGCGCCCCCTGCATTAAACCTCCATGTTGTGGAGTGGGAATGCGTTTTACTCTTGGTCGAGCTCTTCTGGCTCTTCTAACAGGTCTTTTCTTGCTCATTTTTTCCTCTTATTTTTTTTATGAAATTGTTTGGTTTAGGTTATTTGTTGCAGTGCTGGAGCAGCTGCTCCTTGATTTGTTTAATGCTTTGAAGTTCTTTATCCAAATGATCGAGACAGTTGATGTAGTGGAGCCTATTATCTTTCAGAATAGCCAGTGTGTCGGCTTGACGTACGATATTTTCTAGGATAGTCATACAATTCAAAAGATCAGGGAATTGGCCATCAAGATAGGAATATTGAGCGGTAAAATTTTTGGTGATCACACACATGGCATGGTGGAGATCACTTGATGGATGAAATAAGCGCTTAAGAATCTCTACGGCCATATCATCTCTCTCAGCTTCAATTAAAGTGGCGGCGAGTTTGACGTGGGGTTGAGATGCGACGAGCGTATCAATAGTGCGCTCTTCTGGGCAAGGAAGTTTAGCCATTATGCTCTCCTATTTTTTCTTTATTATAGAAGGCGGCTCTTTATCAATTTAACTAATTGAGGATTAAGGGGAGTTCTTGGCTTTGATTTCCCGCCATTTTTGGATCAAATTGGCCACAATGGGGGCTGCTTCCTTTCCGTAGTCGCCAAATCTCAAGTAGACGATGACGACTAACTCGGGTTCAGAGAGGGGGTTGTCTTCTTCATTAAAGCCAATGCCGCCAAACCAAACATGCTTTGTGATGATTGGTGCTGTCCCCCGGTCGAGGTGAGGGCGGTAGTAAATTTCAGCTGTCGAGGTTTTTCCTGCCATCGTCCTTCGCACTTTATAATAGTTTTGTCTTGCTGTTGGATTGGCTAAGAGAGATCGAATAGCTGCAGCCCTTGCTGAGCCTCGCTCCCCATTGACGACAGCAAAGAGAGAATCGAGTAGGTATTCCTTCACAGGGTCTTCGATAGGTATAGTCCGATTTACTTGGATCTTGGGCTTGTATAGATATGGGAAAGTGACTCGATCGACAGCTTCAGTAAAAAGGGGAAAGAAAATTCCGATATTCGCCAGAGCCTCTTGGAAAGGAAACTCTTCTTGATGAAATAACGCAGCTTTGGTCTGATTCGGTTCTAGGTTGGCGATGGTGTTGATAATTTGAGGCTTGTAGATTTTTCCGCCATTGGCAAATGCGGCAAGTGCAAGGGCGCCCTGAAGAGGGGTGACGATCAAAGAGTGTTGGCCAATAGCAAATGAATAGAGGGAGGTGGTGTCAACGCTTGTATCATTGGGGACAGAGCCGCTTGCTTCTCTTGTCAGTTCAATGCCGGTTTTTTGTCCAAAGCCAAAAGACTTAGCGCATTCAGCTAAATCACCAGGTGAATCCATGTGTTCATTGGCCAATATTGCAAAATAAATGTTGCTTGTTTGCTCAATGGCTCCCTTGAGGTCGATTCTGCCAATGTTGGGGTGACCGCGCGGCATCCGGCCCCCTTTATAGCTGCGTGTAATGGGTTTGCCATTTTGTGTGTAGCCCAGAATACTCGAGCTGACCAAACTTTCATGATAAGGGGGAGATTGGTCTACAATCGTCATGGGATTGAGATCGATCCTTCCCCCTTCAGAAACCTGTTTAGCATAACGTTGACGAAGAGCTTCATAGCCAGTGAACAACTTAAAAATCGAACCAAACGGGGCATTCTCCTGAAAAGAGTAAGACTTAGTAAATCCAAATCCTGTGGGGGGGTAAAAATGGCGAGCAAGGTCTCTCTCAGTAGCAATTTTTCCACTTCCAGCGGGGAAATAGTATTTTCCTAACAGTGGTCGGTTTAGTTCATTAAAGGAGCGCATCGTTTTTAAATAAGGAATGACGTGATCTCTAGGCATGGACAAAAGGTGGTCTTTCAGGTCAAGTGCAGGAGGATCTTTATCACTGCTACCTTTCTCAATGACTGCTTGAAAATAAGGGAGGAGGGGATTGTTGATATCGAGGGGTGCGTTATCTAAAAGGTAGGACTTGAGCAAATCCCAACGATGTTGTGCGAAAAATAGTTCAAACAGTTCGTTTTGAATCTCTAAAAGGTAGTCGATGTAAGGTTTTTGGTGTTGGTTTTTCTCTTTTTCTTCTTCCCGTTTTCCCTTCAAATAATCGGCAAAATAACGATTGCGCCATTCATGAAAATCGTTCTCTAAAAATACTCCAAAGGCAATTTTGCGGATTTTTTTCTCCACGCTGACAGCGGACTGGTTGAAAGAGCGGTAGGTGCTCAAGCTTTCATTGCCCGTCGATGTAAGGAGGAGATCGTCAAAAAGATGGCTAGGACAAACCAGTCTACATAAATCGATGACCAAAATTTTATCATCATTTTTTGAAACTGAAGAAACAAAAGGGGCGATTTCTCCCATGATTTCATTGAGGAGGGTCGTTTTACTATGAATACGATCGAGAATTTCTTGCCGGTTTTCTTTTGAAGTTTCAAAAAAAGTGAGCTGGTTGCCTTTTCCTGGGGGAAATAATGCATCGATTAAAGGATGAACTGTCTCAACCTCAGCGAGATTCATCAGGGTTTCGATCGAATTTTGTAAATAGATGGCATTGCCGATATGGCTAATTTTTTTGACCGCTTGTTTGACCTGAGAAGAGGTGGATAGGATCGAATCGAGGAAGAGATTCCAAGAGAGATAAGCTTCTTTTTGTAGGTAAAGAGGGGGTTTTACGAGGTCAAAGTCCCGCTTGAGAGGGGCTGAGCCATCCCAAATTTTTCCTATATAAGCATCAGATTCAAGCCAACGTAGCACTTCCCCTGTTTTATTGGTGTCGACGAAATCATTAGGATCGTACCTGGGGTAGGTCGCCATGGCTACGACTTCCCCTGTTTGGGGAATCAAGGCAACAACGGCGCCCCCTTTAATCCATGGGGGATGGACCTCTTTATTTTCTACTCCCCCTGTGGCAAAGCGATCATGGCGGTAAAGTTCGCTTTCTTCTAGGAGCTCTTCTGCATATTGCTGCAATTCGGAAGAGATTGTCAGAAGTAGACGACGCCCAGGAATGGCTTCATACGATTCAGGGAGCTTACGGAGTTGATTTCCCTTGATGTCGACCTCTACCTTTTCTTTCCCGCAAATCCCGCGCAGCTCTTCATCAAACCTCCCCTCGATCCCCGCCTTACCTACACGGGAGTTGATCGTGTAAGACTTGTCTTTCAATTCTTGATAGCGATGTTTTACCTCTTTGCTACTGAGGTAGCCCTTCGGTAAAATCACCGGTAATCCGCGTCTCTTATCGTTCAAGTAACGCTCGAGGGTCTCTAATTCATTGTGAATAGCCAGATGCTTAGCTTCGTTGATCGATCCCATGTAACCAATGATGCTAGAGGCCACTTTTCCCTGGGGATAGTGTCTTTCGGCTGATATTTGCATGGACATCCCCGGCCAGTCCCGTTCCATAACATGCAGCCGGTAATATTCTTCTTCAGAAATATTTTCTTTCATGACAAAAGGGGTGTTGGGGAAAATCGAAGCCTTGCTATGAATCATATCTTCGATATAGGTGGGGGCTAGGCCTAGCTCATGCGCATATGTTTCAGCAAATTTTTTTATGTAGTCCTTACGGTGAAAGATTTTTTGCTTTTTGCCTCCAATGACCTCCCACTTAATTCGGGGTAATTGACGAATCGGCTCGTAGATAAGGGCTGCGTTATACCGAATTTTATTGACGGCAAGAGGGTGATTAAACCGGTCCCTGATTGTTCCTCGGTTAGGAATTTCGATGAATACCCGATGTTGCGGCCCTTTTGCCAGTTTGGCATGTTCCTCATGTTTGACGACGGCAAGGTACCAGACCCTGACCGCAATGAGAGAGAAGGCAAGGAGGACCATGTTTAAGACACGGGCGGCTTTTTCAGAGACTCCATCAAACATAATAATCCTAGTATAGTACAGATTTTTTTTACCGTCTCGAAGGAATTGCAAAAAAGTTGATTGGCAAAAAAGAGCACTTTATGCCACAATCTAAAGGCCAAAGGATCCGCGCCTGTAGTTCAATGGTAGAACAATAGCCTTCCAAGCTATTAGTGTCAGTTCGATTCTGATCAGGCGCTATCTTTAGAAATTTGGAAAAACTAGAGGAATGATTTGGCTACACAAGAGAAAATGATGGAAGAGCAAGGCACTGAGGTCTCAATTAAGGATCTTCTCGAAGCGGGCGTGCATTTTGGGCATCAAACCCACCGCTGGAATCCAAAAATGAAACGGTATATCTTCGAAGAAAGGAATGGTATTCACATTCTTGATTTGGCGAAGACCATGGCTCATATTCGCACCGCTTGCCAAGTGGCGCGCCAAATGATCGAAAACCACCAGAGCATTTTGTTCGTAGGAACTAAGAAACAAGCGAAAATCGTAATCAAGGATTGTGCTGAGGCATGTGGTGAGTTCTACGTATCAGAAAGATGGCTTGGAGGGATGTTGACCAATCTTTCCACAATCAGACAATCAGTCAAAAAATTAGAGAGAATTGAAAAGAAAGTTACTACCGGGGGAGAAGGTCTCAAGAAAAAAGAACTTTCTCAGTTAGGCAAGCTGCAAGATAAACTTGAGAAAAACCTCTCAGGGATTCGCGGAATGCGCAAGCCACCAGGACTTTTAATCGTTATTGATCCTTCTAAAGAGCACATTGCTGTCGCAGAAGCTAAGAAGTTGGGCATTCCTGTCATGGCGGTTGTCGATACAAACTGTGATCCTGACAAGGTCGACTATGTGATCGCAGGAAACGACGACGCGCTCAAGAGCAATAAAATCCTTATCCAATCAATCACAAATGCGATCATCGACAAGAAAAAAGAGCTTGGATTGCCGATCACTCTCGAAGAAAGAGACGCCTTAGCAAGAGAAGCCAAAGAGAAAAGGGCGATTGAAAGGAAGAAAGAGGAAGAAGAAGCCGAATTGTCTGAAGAAAAGGACAAAAAGGAAGCTCCGAAGAAAAAAGCGGCTCCTAAAAAGAAGCCAGCTGGAGTAGCAAAGAAAGGCAAAGCTAAGGAAGATAAGAAAGAAGAAGAGAGCGAAGAGGAAAATGAGTAGCATTACGGCAGAACAAATCAAACAATTGCGCGAGAGAACTGGCGTTGGCCTAGGAAAATGCAAGGCAGCGTTGGAGGAAAACAACGGTGACATTGAAAGAGCGATTGAAGCTTTAAGAAAAGCTGGGATTGCATCTGCAGTCAAGAAAGAAAGCCGTGCAACCAATGAAGGACGCATCCTCTTTTTGGAGACAGCCGAAGGGATTGCCCTAGTGGAAATGAACGCTGAAACTGACTTTGTGGTAAACAATGAAAGGTTTTCTAAGCTTCACAAAGAACTTGTGCACGATCTTGCTGTTGCAAAGACAAGTGATTTGCAAAAGTTTGTTGAAATGCACTCAAAACGGGACAAAACAAAGACAATTGACGACGAGAGAAAGGAATTGATTGCTGTTTTGGGGGAAAATATTGTGATCTCTCGTATCCTCTTTATTCCTAAAGCAAGTAATTCCTCTTATGGTATTTACTCTCACATGAATGGCAAAATCCTTTGCCTAGTAGAGATATCTGGTGCCAGTGGAGAAGAAGAATTTGCCCGTGAAATTGGTATGCAAGTGGCAGCGGAAGCGCCCGAATATCTCTCTGTAGAAGACGTGCCTCATGCTGTAAAGGCTAAGGAAGAAGAGATTGCAAGAAGCCAAGTGGGCAATACAGGAAATAAACCTGCTGAAGTTGTCGAAAAGATTGTACAAGGAAAAGTCCGTTCCTATTATGATCAAGTCTGTCTTTTGAATCAAAAATATATTAAAGACAATGCAATCACAGTTGCGCAGTATGTTGCCAGCTATGGGAAAAAGATAGGAAAAGAGATTAAAGTATCTCGCTTTATTAGGTGGCACCTCGGAGGGGCCTAATACAACGCATGGCTAAGCAGAAGAGCTCGTCGTACAAGCGTGTACTATTAAAACTTTCAGGGGAATCCTTAGTTGGTGAAAACGAGTATGGGATCAGTTACCCTGCTTGTACTGAAATTGCCAAGACAATCAAAAGCATTCACGACCACCACATTGAAATCGGCGTCGTCATCGGAGGGGGTAACATCTTCCGAGGGCAGATGTCGACCCAATTTGGCTTTGAGAGGACTCCGGCGGATCATATCGGAATTTTGGCAACCTGCATCAATGGGCTCGCTCTTTCGCAAGTTTTACGTTCGATGGGATGCATTGTTCGTGTCATGAGTTCTCGAAATTTTGATGGGATCATCGAACCTTACAACTGGAGCCAGGCCAATTTCTACTTAGAAAAGGGTGTAATCGTCATCTTTGTCGGGGGTACCGGCAATCCCTACTTTACCACTGATACTGCCGCAGCTTTAAGAGCGAGTGAAATGAGCGCCGATGTTCTTTTAAAGGCGACGAAAGTCGATGGAATCTATGACAAAGATCCTATGAAAGACAAGAGTGCAAAAAAATTTGAACAACTCTCCTATGATGAAGTTCTCGGGATGGATCTTAAAGTGATGGATGGGGCTGCTGTAGCTCTTTGTCGAGATAATGGAGTGACCATTCAAGTGGTCAACCTTTTTTCAAGAGACGAGGTTGTACGTGCTGTGACAACACGGAAGGGGGGGACTTTGATCACAAAAGAGGGGGGGGAAAAGACCGCCAAGACATCTTCTCCGAAAACAAAGGGAAAAAAGCCCGCCAAGACATCTCTGGTGAAAACAAGAGGAAAGAGACGATGAATATCACTGATGATACAAAGAAAAAGATGCAGCAAGCGATCGAGCATCTGAAAACAGAATATCGCTCACTGAGAACGAATCGGGTAAATCCTAGCATGCTTGACGAAGTCAAGGTCGAGGTCTATGGCTCTGACATGAGCATTAAGGCGCTCGGAACCTTGACAGTGCAAGACAGGCAGTTAATCGTGACGCCATTTGATCCTTCAACGGCCTCTCTGATCGCAAAAGCGGTACAAGCTTCTCAATTGAACCTCAATGCGATTGCCGAGGGAGGAACTGTGCGTATCCCCGTACCTCCATTGAATCAGGAACTACGAAAAGATATCGCGAAGATGGCGAAACAGAAAACTGAGAGTGCGAAAATCGCCGTGAGAGAAATTCGCAGAAAGATGAATGAGTTAGTAAAAAAACAGAAAACAGATGGTCAAATCGCCGAAGATGAGATGAAAAAACTTGAGAAGAAGATTCAAGATTTGACCGACGAGCACTGCAAGATTCTAGATGGACTCTTTACTGAGAAAGAGAAGGAAATTCTCACCATTTAGAGGTTGTGTAAAATGCACATGTGGGTGTATACTGCAGCCCATTGTACTTTTAGTAGTACTTGTTTAAGTTAAAGCCAAATTGGCCCTATCGTCTAGCCTGGCCTAGGACACCAGATTTTCATTCTGGCAACAGGGGTTCGAATCCCCTTAGGGTCAAATTAACGAGCCTTTAGCTCAGTGGTAGAGCATCTCACTTTTAATGAGAGGGTCGATGGTTCAAGTCCATCAAGGCTCAAAGTCTGGGGAGTGTTAATCGCACTCCCTTTCTTTTTCTTAGTTATATGTCCAGGTCACAGTGAAATTAGCGCCATCTTGAGAAGCGGGAAGGGTCTGGATGATGACCCCTGGTGTTGGGTGCATGTAAAACGGGATGCTTTGCCAAGAAGAATTAGTGATGCGTGCAGAAACTCCTCCGATTTCTGCGGTGCAATCGTAGAGGGTGGTCGCTCCAAAATTGGATAAGGGGAGAACAGTTCCCCCTTCTATGGCGGGTGCTTCTACAATCCACTCGGCACTATTTCGTTGGGCGATGCTTGATTGTGTTAGAGAAGTGGGAGCGTAGTAATAAACTCCCCGTGTGAGATTTTCAATGTAGAGCTCAAAGCTGTCGCTACCTAGGTAGGTGACCGAGGCATAGATCAAATCGCCGTTATTGACAGGAAACCCTTGTAATGTAACAGGAACTGCAGGGTACATTTCAAACCAGGCGCTATTGACTTGAGCGCCATCTTGCCAATTCTGATCTGTTCCCAACTGCTCAACAGTGCTATTGTAAACACCGTCCATTCCGACCCAGATGGCACAAAAGGCGTCGCTTTTAGTTGCATGAAGTGTCGGAACGACCCAATAGCCTGAAACAGCGGTGACAGAGCCAGTGGAGGGATTCACTAAATTAGTGGCGCCAAAATACCCGCTCCAGTTGGGGCTATCAGCCATTTCATTGAGGGGAACATGGCACCCTTTTCGGACGCTTGAAACCAGCTGACATTCGATTGGCTTAGAGAGAGGGTTCATCGGCTTGGCCTGCAGAGAACCAAACAAAAGTATGGTCGTTAAAAGACAAGTAGTCTTCATGATTTCTCCCTCTTTAGAATTGTACCTGGATCCCTGCGTTAATTCCTTGAGTCCAATAGCAAGAGTTCTTCATTAAAAGAGCGGGTTCACTCACGCCAGTGAGAGTAGGCGTCTTACCCCCGCCTGAGGCGCCTGCTTGTGTTTCATTAATTGATTGATCGATTTGCTGTCCGGGGCGAAGTACATTGCTGAAGAACAAAATATCGTATCCTACAGAGATACTGCATTGGCTCGTTGGATTGAATCCAAGACGAACGATTCTTTCAGGGACCACGATGAACTTATTTTGGATATGGCGCCCGCTGTTTGAGGGTTGTGCGAAAATCCCACCACTAGTCCCCACACCATAGGAGGTGTAGAGGGTGGGCAAAGGATCGCTAAAAGTGCCGCTAATCTCACTCTTCTGTTCAGCTCCACTCAATCCTACCTTGGCTAGGAAGGAGCAATAGACCCATTTGGAAGTCCATTTGCCCTGCACGCCTACTTGTCCAGCAAAAATTCCATTGTGTACGGAGAAATCATCTGTAAGAATCGCTTCTAAAAAAGTGCCTCCGGCTGGCCCATTGGAAATGTACTGCATCTTCAATGTTTCTGCAAGGTCATCGTATAGAAATCCTACTAGCGCATCTAAACAAAAGCGGGACCGATCAAATAACCGGAAAAAAAGGCCGTTTAACTCGACGCCCCACAGTTGTGTGGAGGAAGTTGCGGTGACCGCCCCTTGCAGCTGACTTAATGATGAGGCAAGGAGTAGAGCCGTTTGTCCTTCGATGACATTTTGCCAACCCCCGCTATTTGCAGCAATGGGGTAGGGCGCCACGTTGTTAAAGGGAATTCCTAGAATGCTCGTACTCGATTGCGAAAATACTTGCGTAGTTTTGTTGGGAAGCTAGAAACCAGCCACCCCAATTCCATAGCGAAGTTCTTTGTCTACCGCGCCACTAAAGGTTACCCGGAAGCCTGATTGTGCCCCGTTGTTGAGCGAGCCTTCTCCAAACAAGACCTTTGTGGACGGCTGCCCTATTGCCGCGGGTGCAGAATCTGAAAAAGAGCCGGTCGTGACAATGGGAACGGGTAAAGAGGCTTCATTAGCCCACCAACACAGGTACTCTGCATCTCCAGAGAATCTCTTACCTTGAGGATCTTCTGTAGCCCGAACCGCAGAGAAAAGCAATAAAATAGAAATGAAAAAATACCGGAGCATAAATATTGTTACCGCAATTTATTAAAAATCATACTACATAGTTTACTGAAGCCGCTATTTCAAATACAGTCGTTTGACTTTGTGCCTATATATTAGTTGGGTAAAGGAAAATTCGTTAAAGCGTGTATCATAGGGCTTGTATCTTTAAGTAGAGGAAGCATTCTATGAAGAAGAAAAAGAAGAGAAATAAGTTAAAGAGCAAAGTGAAAAGCCCTGTGGATCTTTGCAAGGAAAACTGCCGTTCCGTCCATTGCCAACAAAGCCCCTGCGATTCCTGGTTAAATCAGTGTTATGACTGTTGCGATAAATCTGGCGGGCAAGAGGATTGTTATTAACCTGAGTGCGAAGCGGCCGCAGGTGCGACCGCATTCGCCGATTGCAATTAAACTTGCTGAAAGCCTTTTAATTTTTTGGGTTCTTTGATCACAAAGTTGGCGACGAGAGCAAGGAGGAAGCCGATGGGGAACATGGAAAAGGCAGTGAGATAGTCGCTTCTTGCGTAAACGGGAGTTCCATTCATGACAAGACCTGTCCAGTGTAGATCAAGTAAGTACCCAGAAAGAGGTTGCGCAAGCATGGGGAGCCCCATGATGATGACGGCGGCAATTCCCATTGAGGTACCGGTCAGCTCTTTTGGATTGCTTTCTGTAATTGTCGGATAGCCGAGAATTTGCGAGCTTGAAAAAAGTCCAAGGGCAAAGAAAAGGAGGGTCAACATCGCCTCAGAGAGGTGCGGTATGCCTAGGATCATGCACATGATCACAAAGGAAAAAACTCCTCCAATAGCCATCCATGGGCGTCTTAGGCGGCTTCTATCGGAATAATAACCGAAAATAGGGGAGCCGACAATCGTCCCCATGCAAATCATGCTGACGATGAAAGAGGCTTTTGTAAGCGACACGTGATGGATTTGTGTCAGATACAAAGATCCCCAAACAGCTCCGATCACCATGAGGGGGAGATTCATCAAACATGTGTAGATCCCGCAGCAAACGTTTTGAAGATTAAACACAGAACGTTTGATCCCTTCCCAAAAGGGAATTTCTTCCTGAGTTCTTTTCTTTGCGTCGAGTTTTTCTTGAGAATCATAGACAAAGAGATAAATCAATGCATAGATCACCACTCCAAATGCGGCATCGACGAGAAGGGCACGTCTCCAAGTCAATAGCTCAGAAAGATAAGAGAATGGAGATTGGGCAATGACCCCACCGAGCATCCCTACAGTGACGACAAGGCCGATGATGAAGGCTTGTTTTTCGATTGGAAACCACCTTGCGATCAGCATCATGCAGGAGAGAAAGCAAAAAGCATTTCCAATTCCAGAGAAAAAGTGGCAGAGGCAAGCGACAGGATAAGAGGTAGCCAAGGCAAAACCGACTGTGCCCAAGATGCACAAAGCAAGGGCGATCAAGATGACCGATCTCGTGGAGAACCGATCGAGAATGATTCCTGCAGGGAGGAGAAAAATCACATCAGCGAGTAAATAGGTGGCGCATAAGTTACCGAAGCTGGTTCCGTTCATGGCGAGGTCTTTCATCAAGAATGGTGCAATGGCATTCATCATATGCATTTGCATCAGTTCATAAGCAAAGAATAGCGCTGCGGAAAAGCAGACAAGATAAGGCATAATCGAGATCAATGCCGGCGATTTCTGGAAATAACGATTCATCAACACCCCCAAATATAGTTAAACTAAAATCCCTTTTGCAATATTTTGCAGAACAGGCACTTTTTTCTTGTAACACTTCATACACTGAGAAACATAACTTTCATTGCCACCCACTTGGATTTGCTCACCTTCGGTAGCGGCTTCGCCCCCTTCCCGAATCCTAATATTCATCGTTGCCTTGCTGCCGCAGTTACAGATCGTCTTAATTTCGACAAGTTCATGGGCCCAAGCAAGAAGATATTTGCTTCCTTCGAAAGGCTCACCGAGAAAATCGGTGCGTAGGCCATAACAGAGCACAGCAATATCGAGATCAGTGGCGATCTCTGTGAGTTGTGCCACTTGCGCCTTTGTTAAAAAGTTGACTTCATCGACCAAGACGCAGCGCAAATTTTCCATCGTTTCGAGTTTTTCTTTTGTATATTCATAAAAGTCAAATTCTCGGTCGAAGGGGATCGCTTCTTGCTTGAGTCCAATGCGAGAATAGATGAGGGTGGTGCTGCCAAAACGTTGATCGATTTTAGGTCCAAAAAGGAGGGTTTGCATCCCCCGCTCATGATAATTATAGCTTGCTTGTAAGAGAGTTGTGCTTTTGCCTGCATTCATTGCAGAATAATAGAAATAGAGCTTTGCCATAGTGAAATCCTCAACTGCTTTTTGTCCACTATATATAGCGCAAAAATAAAACTCAAGTTAGGAGGGTGCGGGCAAACTCGAGAATGAGGCCGTAGGCAAAGCTTTGTGGTGTTTGTCCAAGCATGCATTGGTCAACCGAGCTTCAAGATTGCATTAAAAATGAGTTGGTAAAAAAATCAAAGTCATTGTGGCATAATAGGATTAGAGGTTTGAAAAGAAAAAACATCAGATTACAAAAGAAGGAATTTAGGAGTAGTTTATGTCTATTAGTTTAAGTATTACAAATCGGACAGGTTATGAAGACTATATTTCTACCTCCCAGACCGAGGGTTGTGAGGGTAGCGATCCTTATAGTTGTTATATCGATCCGGCAAGTGACCCATATGATTATCAACTCTCTTTTGCTGTGCATGATGATTATAAATATATTATGTATGAATTAAAGAATACAAAGGGCAGGCCATACATCACTATATCAGATGAAGTAACAGGTACTGTAACCATTACGAATACGGGTAATCAAAAGATAATTCCCCTCCCCTCCAATTATACTCAAGTGGACTGCTCACTACATACTGAACGTCCTGATGGCTTCAAACATACCGGCAAACAGTATCTTATTAGCCCTTTTGATGAATCTAAAGACGACATCGACATATCAATTGTTGTAAAAACGCTGCAGCCCACTCCTCACTCACCCTAACTGAGGAGGGTGCGGGCAAACTCGAGATCGAGAGGGGTGGTGATTTTGAAGTTTTCCTGATCGCCCATCACGATGTGCACCGGGTGGCCAAGTTCAAGGACGAGGCTGCAATCATCGGTAGCATCGGTTTGTTTGGTTTTTTTGTGGGCCTCGAGAATGAGGCCGTAGGCAAAGCTTTGAGGTGTTTGTCCAAGCATGCATTGACCACGGGGGAAGATTCCTTGGCTTTCTGCACCGCTCACTTGATTGATGGCATCAGGTGTCGGGATGCACGTATTGATCGCACCATACTTCATCACTGACTCGACATTTCTTTCGAGGATCTCCTCGGTGACAAACGGTCGAACTCCATCATGAATCACGACATAATCGGTATCTTGGCTGCACGCCAAGAGCCCATTATACGAAGATTGTTGTCTTGTGGTGCCCCCCTCGACGAGAATGAGCTGCTCCTCAGTCAGGATCGAGCCTCCCTCGTTCATCATCTCAGTGGAGACTGCTATCCCCCTTTCGAGTTGAATCGGTTCCGAAACAATGATGATTTCATCAAAAAAACCGGAGCGGACCAAGGTGAATAAGGCATGTTCGTAGACGGCAAAGTCGCCTAGTCGGAGTAATTGCTTGGGGGTAGGGTTTCTAAATCGCTCGCCCTTACCACCCATGAGAAGAATGGCGCTAAATTTCATATATATCCTTAATTATACACTATCAGAATCAGGATATATTTGCTGCACTTCTTCGATGAAGGGCTCAAAAGAGTGGGTTTCTGAAAGGGACCAAGCTTTTATATGAGCCTCAAGTTGCTCTATTGCTCTTTTCGCCAATGAAAAGATGGCTGCATATTGCTTTTCTTTTGGGGTCGTCGGGGTCCCGCCATTCCCTATCTCGACTTCTTGACGAGTGGAAAGATTCAACTCGATATCTTCTTCTTTGAGTGTTGCGTGTAAGTTTTCAAAAAACTGGGCTTCATCACTCATTAGACAAAGCTCCTGTGCACGCATAATTTTTTCTTTTAATACCTTAAGTTTTACTATAACTAAGTTGGGTTGGTAGATTTGATCTTCAGAACGACAGCACGAGTCGCATCGACGGCCATCGACTTTCATTTCGGGAGAGTCAGGTTGCATGCAAGGTGCTGAAAAAGAGAAGTATTCCAATCCATCAGCTTTTGTGTTGATACGATCCTTAGGATAAACAAAAAAGAGACGCTCAACCTTAGCATAGAGGGCCCGAGCATCGAGAGGGAAAACAACTCCAAAAAGGGCCACAATTTCTCTTAACGCGATTCCAAAAACGACAAATAAGACGAGTTTGGAGACCTCCTTAGCCAGCTCAATCAGTTGATAGCTAAGGATTTTATTGGAGCTGACGACTTTGCCTCTAAGAGAAAAATCGGTTTTCATTTCGGTCAAGTGAGCTTCGGTCGCCTCTAATTCTCCTCGATGGGCCCAGGTTCCAGTAAAGATGTAATATAAACGGAGGACAATGTTTCCTAGAGCTTGTAGGGGATTCCAAATTAAGAGAATGACGAAAAATTTTCCCCTAAGGGAAAGGTGGTCTTCGGCGCGATACTCGAGTTTTGTATCGAGATCGACCGTCACCTTATGAGAACTATCGGTTTCAAATCGGCCTAAAATGGCCCCTTCCATAATACAAGTCATGCGGAGTATTATAGCAAAAAGTTAATTATAAATGAATTAAAATAAACTTTTTACAGCGTAAGGTTGGCCGTACCGAGCTCTTTATGGAGGTATTGAGCCCGCTTGAGGATCAGATCGTTTTTGGCGATCGGCTCCTGAGTTTGGAACACTTCATGGAGGTGGGCTCTTCTTGAGGTGAAAAAACATTTCTTGAATTCAAGGGATTGCCCCCCGTCGATCCACCCCAGTTGCTTGCCTAACTCAAAGAGGGAGAGGGAGGTAAGTGTTTCCTCGATCTGAAGAGAATGGGCATGTTTTAAGACGCCAAATGCCCTTGCCACAAGGTCTTTCATTGATTCATCATTCCCATCGAGCAGCTTTTTTTTAGCTAGACCCTCGGCCTGGGCTAGGGTCTCGGCCGCTTTATGGACTGAATTAAGGATATCGGGTTCCGTGACCCCAAGTTTAAACCGGTTCTCCACCAAAGCAATATCGGCAATAAATTGATTGTCTTGACCAAGTCCTCTTACAATCACATCATGCCCCAGTTCGCAAAGTAGATCGGTGAGAGCCCCTGAATGAATGAGGGCGGGGATATGGAGAAAGGTTTGGACGGCAAGCCCGGTCCCGCAAACCATGGGATCGGAAGTTAAGTGTCCGAATCTGTGGGAAAAAGCAAATTCCATCGATTTGCCCAGCTCTTTATCGAGGTGTCCCAATCGTTGATAAGCTTCATCCCAATTGGTAGTTTTTTCAAATAGGTGGATGTGGATGTGGTCTTCAACATTGATCAGTCCTAAAAACGTCCCTGTATCATCGATCACCATCCCTCGGCCGGTATCAAATTGCTCAAACCCTTCATTTAAAATGAAATGCTCAAATAGGTATTCCTTGATGTGGGGTGTTAATTCTTCTTGCGTCAGCACCTTGCCGTTTTGTAATTGAGGAATCAGAGAAGCTGCGCAGGTGGTCAATACTTGTTTTCTATCGGTTTCACTCATCTGCGAAGGAAAAAGATGGGAGTCTAAATTACGGTGAAGAATGAAGACCGAACCAAGCCAAATCGAGTTGGAGGACCCTTCCCAAGGGGTTGAGGTAATAAATGAAGAAGGCAGAGGACCTTGCATGCTACTCCCTATTAGCTTGATTCATAAGTTCTTTAATCTGATCTCTTAAATTGGCAGCTCTTTCGTAGTTTTCAATCGCAAGGGCTTCGCGAAGGGCGGAATTGAGGGAGCGGAGTTTATCAGAAAGTTCGGGACTCTTAACACGACTCGGGATGTTGCCCAAATGGAAGGGGGTCTTTTTTTGTGATGAAAGCCTAGAATCAATCGTGGTGGGAGGAATCGCACCTTCTTTGACAAGCTCTTGAGTGAGAAGGTCTTCGAAAATCTCATAACATTGTTTGCATCCGAAGGATGAGCCGGTCATCACGTTGTACAAACTGGTTTTACATCCTGGACAAAGGACATTCTTCTCAATATCAGTGAGAATAAGCTCATCTTGTTTTTGGCAAAGGGCGACTTTATTTTTCAGCATAGGGCACTGGGCACAATGCTTTGTCGTCTTAATTTTGCCCTCTTGAATTTCGCGATAGGTAACCGTCGCTTTTTTCTTACAAGAGGTGCACTCGATGGGGCGTTCTTCTTCCATAGTATACCGCTCATGTTTCAAAAATCGGGGTTTTCCGATCGGTATACCCCACAATACCCATTCCTTCTTATTGCGCAAGCGCCCAATAATTCAAATGAATAAGTAACTGACGATCAAATTGCTGAAATTAGAGGTTTTTTTTAATTCGAAAACTCACCTAATCATGAGATTGAGAAAGAAATCCATTGAGAGGAAACTAGATGAAAACATTACAACTCATTGCAGCTGCAGTTATTACATTATCACCGGCCTATGCAAATGCACCACAGGTGGAGCTTAAGTTAGCCGCTACTCAAGACTCTTAGATCGGAA
>JAJZEO010000105.1 GCA_021847505.1 bacterium | reverse complement strand
TGGTTCAACAAATTCCCCCTAGTGAAATAGAGAGGTTTTTTAGGAGGCATAGAACGACTGTTCGCTCAAATTTTAGAAACGTGTTCCTCGGTTTGTGCTCAGAAGAGCAAAAAAGGGGATTGTCTGCTTTGGTTATCGCAGATGCCATGACTGCCAAACGGCGCTCTCGTTACTAACATCAGTCTTGATGCTCTGTGTGGGGCTCTTCGCTTTTACTTTTGCGCTGGGGCTTTGGGGGAGTGATTGTTGGCGGGTTAGGTTTGTCGTATTTTGTCTCATCATTGAGGTCGATGATCAACTCTTTATCTGTTAAATAGGATGAGTTTTGGAACTCGCTAATGGGGGTCCAGTCGGGAAACTCATCACACCAAATAAAAGTGGTAATGGGTAATTTTAGATTGACGACAGCTTTGCGCAGCTCATCGATCGACATAGGGCCTCGAACTTCCACGATATTGTCGCTTTCAAAGATATAGTGCCACTGAAGGGTTGGATCAGGCTTGATCCGTTTGACAGAAGGAGAGGGTTCATTAAAGCCTTCTTCCTCTGCGTGAAGTCCACCTTCAGAGCTCATGCTATGCACGGGGGCAAGGGTCGACTTATCCTCATCATCTTTGTTCTTAGGAAGCATCAAGAGAATCATCAAACCCAATACGCTAAAAAGTGTTCCCATGGCAAACCAGACAAGGGGATTTTTCCCTTTTCGTTTGGCAACATAAGCGCTAATCAGGCCCACGATGACCCAAATCACTGCTGCTGAATAAATTGACTGCATGAACTTGCCCTTACTTCTGCGACGTTAACCGCATCCTAACAGAGTAGTAGTATTTTGTTAAAACAATATTATTATGTCTGAACCTCAGTTAAATAACCAGGAAAAATTCTTGAAGTAAACTCTTGGTTCAATGAGAATAAGGGGGACAGGAGGGTGCGTATGTTAGACCAGTTTGATGAAATTGATTCTAAGGAGATAGACCTACCTGATACTGTGTTTATTCGCGATATTGAAAGTCGTGTCTTTCAGGCAATTACGATTAAATGCCTCTCTTCGATCGAAGGGATTTCTCTCATAGAGGGAACTTTGATCGACAATTTGTTTGGTCGGGAAGGTCTCGAGAGGGTGAAGGGGGTCTATGTAGAGCAGGATTCCAAGAGTCACTCTGTAAATTTAAAAATCGAGCTAAATGTGGCTTATGGGATTTCGATTCCTGAAAAGGCGGGAGAGGTCCAAACCAAGATCATTAGGGAGATTACCCGTTTAACTGGGCTTCATGTGGCTTGTGTTCACGTTGTTTTCAAGAATCTGATTCCGGATAAGGAACTAGAGCGATTGATGGGAGATTTTAAGGAAACACCAGAGGAAAGACTGGGGGAGAGCGGCGAGAGTCGAAATCGGAATGATGATTTGAATGAATATGCCGAGGAATTTTAGTGAGGTCGAGCAATCTTCTCTTTTCCTGCGTTCACTTGACAGTCACATTGCTTATCATTGCCTTTGGTCTTTCTTTGGTCATTATGCCTTACGCTGATGGATTTCGTTTGTCTCTGGCTCAATTTTTCGAGGCTAAGCCGGCGTTTCTATTCACCCTTGGATTGCTTATCATGGGGTCGGGGGTGTTTCTTTTAGTAGCCTTTTTCTTTATGCACAAAAAGAGGTACTTTAAAGTCGGGATGGAGTGTGGAAAGGCACTCATTGAAGAGTCAATCATTCGTGACTATGTTGCCCACTATTGGGAATCGATTTTTCCTGGTAAACCGTACGATTTAGAAATAGTTCTCAGTAGGGGGCAGAAGTTGGAGATCATCTCTACGCTGCCGCGGGGAACGGCCATCTCTGAGGAGCTCTTTGAGCGTATCCGAAGGGAACTTGGGGTGATTCTAGCCCGCCGCTTAGGCTATGAGAAAGAATTCATCTTGACGGTCACTGATTGAGGCATTGTTTATCACAGGAGTTTTTTCCAAGTTTTAGCCACCTTCTCTACCTCTCCTCTTCGCTAAATCGAGCGAAAGCTTTTGCGCCTTGAGTTGTCACTGAAGGGGCTTGGTATCAGAACTATATCAGCCGGAAGAGGGGCATAGGTGCGTGGGGTGGCGGGGCATTTTTCGCTTCCATAGCCCGCTTGATCCCCCTTCGGTAAATGTAGGAAGCTCGCCATGTCACTTCGCCATTAGGCTCAACAGGATTGAGTTTCCTAGGTTTAGAAAGAATGGCCGAAAGTAGACAAGATTCGTCGAAAAAGAGATCTTTTGGCGATTTTGCAAACCACTTTTGTGCTCCGCGCTCTATTCCAAAAACCCCTTCTCCTAATTCAATGATATTGAGATAGACCTCCAAAATGCGCTCTTTTCCCCAGATCAATTCCATGAGAAGGGCAAAATAGACTTCCATGCCTTTGCGAAAAAAACTCTTTTTGGGGTAAAGGAAAAGGTTTTTAGCTGTTTGTTGGGTAATTGTACTGTAGCCGGCTGTTTTTTCGCCCATGAGGGTATTTTCAAAAGCTTTTCCGAGTGCACTAAAATAGACTCCCAGATGCTCGAAGAATTGATGATCCTCAGCCAGGCGAACAGCTAGGATTAAGTGGCTAGAGATCTCCTCTAGTTTTACCCAATGCTGTCTAAGATCGTAGAGTGGGTTTTTTTCTTTATCTTGGTAATGTCTGATCCACATCAAGTTGGAGTGATGTGGGTTGATGTTTCGGTAGAAGGCAACTTCAAGGATAGGAATTACAGTCAGGAGGAGAAGTGCGATTAATGCAGAAAATTGCAAAGTTTTCCATCCAAATTTAAGCATATGGGTCAACTGCATGATTTTTGCCCTATCTAAACATGCCACTTTGGCGGGTGTAAGATCCTATATTCCGACGAAAAAGCGTCCCACTAGATACTGATACACCGCCACCGCCACTTGATCCAATAGTTCCCCAGTTCAGTGTTAGGTAGTATTGAGTTACATAAATGTTGTTGCTATAGGTGAAGATCGATAGAGGAGAAGAAAAGCCTGTGATGGTTGAGGAAATTGTATTTGTATTCGGATTGATCACACTGACAGTGTTCCCAGTACCAGAACCAAAAGAATAATAAGAATAATCCACAGTGGAGAAAGGAACTCCAAAGTTCGTTACATAGACATGTCCATTTAAGGAGGCAATTCCCATTGGTCCATTAAATCCTGTAATCGACACCCCTGTATCAGTAACACCTGAATCTGAAAAATTAAATACATGAACATTATCTGCGACATAATCGCAAAGATAGGCAGAACTCCCTGAGATTGCAATTTGGCCTACAGCGTAAAAGGAGGTGGGAGGATCTGCAAGTGTAATCGAGTTTATCTGGGTATGAGAGGTTAGATCAATGGCAATGATGCTATTCAAAGCATTCGTTGTAGTTCCCACTATACAGTTCACAAGGGCAATCTCTGAGGCAATGGCAATCGATCCGGGAATACAGCGTGTTTCACCAGAGCCTTGGTAACTAGGGGTTAGAGGTATTGTATTAGTAATCGTGAATGTTCCTAAATCGACTACCTGTAGATTCAAGCTAGGAGGACTGGAACTGTACGCCGTGTCTGTGCCCGTTAATAGATAGGCGGTCGAGTTATCTTCTGATAGGGCAACTGCAAATGTAGGATCTGTTGCTAATGAATTTTTTAATGAATAATTGGTAAGGTTAAATTCCCAAAAAGTATCCGTATCGATGAAGTAACCAGACCCATTGGTGGGAGAAACAACAATCGCATAGGGGTTCACTAAAGATGGACCTGTGATGGTGGTAATTAAATTCCCTTTATTTCTAAGATCGATGACAGCGACGTTACCAGCATTGCCGTTTTCGTCGATATAGTTACAGATATAAGCGTACCCTGTATTTGAATCAGAGGCTCCACTCGTAGGTGCTGGAAGGCCAGTTGTGTACGTAGCGGAAATGGTGCCGTTTAAGACGAATTGGACGGCAGCATCAGGGGGCGGCTGTCCTCGGAGTAGGGTTGAGACTAGGATTGTAGCCAGGAGTAGGGAGTGGATCTTCTTCATAGGGTTCCCTTAGAAATCATAACGAGCTTTAAAGGTTAATCCTGAAAAGGAGAGGTCAATATCTGGCACGCTTGAGCTATGCTGATTCATGGAAAACCAGATCTGGTTTTCCCATCCCAATCCAATGACCCAACGGCTACAATCGGAATATGATCCTTTTATTTCAACTCCTAACAACATTTCAACTACAGGAATAAGCTTTGTTACGGAATATTTCTGATTAGCAACGAGAATCGATGAGTAACTGCCTATTTCAGTATCAAACGACTTTGCTACCACTGAAAAATTCGAGAAAAGCGCTGAGATTGCAGAAGCTGCAACAAGATTTGCCGA
>JAJZEO010000039.1 GCA_021847505.1 bacterium | reverse complement strand
ATCACTCTATCATTAAAAGTTCAAGCAAGCGATCATTTAGAGACCCAAAAGCAAAGAAGACTCGTTCTGCTTTATCATTCTTATCTAGTACATTTTCAAACGTTAATCAATGAAAGTGTCATTGAACTCATTTCCCATGAAATACAAGGTCATGAATCATTAACGATGCAAGAACTTCAATCTTTTCAAAGAAGAGTCTTTGGTGTATTGATTGAACTTTTTTTTGAACAGTCTGTAAGAAGAGCTCTTGAATACCGCCCCATTTTCCCAAAGGAGCGCCCATTTCCCCCCTCCCTTCTCAAAGAGATAAAACAAAAATTTCAAGGAGGAATAGCTACGCTCCATGCTGAAGATCTAGAGTTCATTTCCGGCGGGAATTCTCAGATTCAGGCTTTCATCAAAGAACATCTCCTTCCTGCTCACACACGTTGGTTAGTATCTCTCTTTATCACATATGACTTGGAAAGTGGGGTTTTTGATAGTCAACTAGCCCTCATTTTCAAACTAAGCCAAGGCTCAGCTCCTCAACCAACTGCTCAAGGAATAATATCTGCGCTGACCTCAATAATGAAATCGAATACCTTCATAGCAGCTCAAAAAGATTTAGATTCGGGAGAATTTTATAGAAGGATCTCAGTGGTGCTCGAAAGCTCTCTCGATGAAGAAGAGTTAGATTCTGAAAATAAAACGCTAGAACCTAAAGTAAAATCAGTCGTTTTCGAACAACGATCAATCGCTGAACAATGTGGAGAGGTTTCTAAGTTATTTGAAAGTCTCATTCAATTCCATTTAGGAGTTGTTTACCAGCTTACAGCAGGCATCCAGGGCTACATAGATGTAAATCAGTTGCTCGGGAAGCCCCTTTCGATAGTTGATCCAACTCTCGAAGAGAGAACTGCGCTTGCTGAAGTGGCTCTTAGAGAGCTAATCGCTGAAGAAAGTGAACGGGGGAAAGGAAGAACAAGGAAAAAGCCCTCTCTTCATACTACAACAGCTACGTTAACTAAAGAAGAGGAGGAGGAAGAATCACCCCCTGAAGAACCTAGTGATCTACCACCCCCATTACTTCCCACCTCTCCAGGAATTACAAGTTTTGATCTTCAGAGAACTGCTATGCTGATCCAACGAACGCATCTCTCTTCCGTTGAGATCGCTAAAGCGCATTCACAACTCTATTTACACCAATCTCTTGCAATAGCCTCCCTACTCATCCAGAATCCCGGCTATTTGAGAGCCCTTTCTTTTTCTTTTTGTGAATCACTTCATCTATCGCTGGAACAAGAGATTACCGCTCGAGGAATTGAAGATGGAAAGCTTACTATTGACGACGTCTATGATCACAAACTCGAAACACGTTTAAAACAATGTGGATTAGTTAAGTTGATGCCCACTATTCTCAGGGTCACTTCAATAGGTACTTATAATGCGAGATACCCTCATATCAACGAATATTCTCAAGGTCCCTCATCATTTACGGGACAAATCCTTCGCGCTGCAAGAACTGACGAGCCACTCAATGAGGACTTTCTTTTAGAAATTGTAAGCAATCTAAATGCCATTTTATCTGGCCAGGAACTACCTCCTCTTACCCGAGCAGATTTAGAGCTCCTAAATAACACCGATGCACCTCTACCTGTAACCGCTTCTTTTGATGTTTCAACCCTCAGACAACGGATCGACGAAACATTTGCCCCGTGTCATGAAAAAACCGACTTATTGATACATCTCGATGAGTTCACTCAAATTGGCCAAATGACTCATCACGCCAGAGGAATACCTCGCCCCCTCATTGGCGTGATTCAACAAGCGTTATTCCGCATTGTTCAGTATTCCACAAGAAACCTAATGATTCTTCTCATTAGAAGAAAATTTCCTGAAATCTCCAAAATCCCCGCAAGACATGCCGAACTTTGCCGCATGTTAAATTTACCAAAGCCGTTGGAAAAAGCCATTCAAGCCTGCGATATGAAAAAAGGATTGGCCTACCCGATAGGGAAAGAGGGAAAACGATCCTCAGCAAGAACAGGCATTTTGGTTAAAAGCCACCTACTTTCACTCACCCCTGTCGGGTTTACACTTCAAGGAAGTACAATCTCAGAAGAAAGTGCGCAGCAAAATCTCGAAGGCAGTATTCTGGAGTTACATTCTCTCCTTGGCGCCCTCCTGGAACATGTTTAGATAAGAGCCCCTTAGAAAAAAGCTACCTAACTTCTTTGCTTGCTTTAGCGAAGAGGATAAGTAACCAACCGGGTTTAAAAGTCAACCGACTAGAGAGTTATTTACCTTTACTCCAATAAGGAAAATAAGTATAACTCGACATCCACAAAAAAAATTCCGAGATACTTTAGAGATGATTGTGATTAAAAGGCTTGAAGAAAACCCCTTCGGGCTCCTGTTAAAAATATTCCTTTTTGGATTACTCTGTAACGTGCAATGTTTAAGGAGTACATATTCAACCCTTACAACAGGAAAGTATCTCTCTTTAACAAATGTTCAAATCGAAGCTGACATGTCTATTTTTCGAGGCTTTACCTATACAAAGTTGATAAGGGGCTTTTATGATCATGGCCTCTACAACATCTCTGGAAAAGATTTTAGCCAAATCTTATTCGATCCTACATGTTACAGAAAACAGATCCAAGATGGCGATATTGTTGTGGTACGAGGAGAAACTCTAGACCTTTTTATTCATGAGGTTTTTAATAAGATCGATAAGAGTATCATTTTAGTATGTCATTCTGACAAAACTTTTCCCGACGAATACCCTAATCAAGCGACTCTTCACAATTTTTTAGAAAATGACCGCCTCATTTGGGTTTTTGCGCAAAATTTTAATCCTGATTCAGGCTTATCAAGGGTTTCATTTTTTCCTCTTGGACTTCCCCATGGGAGAGGGTTAACGAGATTTAGAGACATAGGACTTATGTTTCCTAAAACCCCGTCCCAGCAAGACAACTCTTTTGATTTAATTTTAAAAAAATTAGCTCCTACTGACAAAAGAAAGCCCACGGCACTCTGTGATTTTCTGAATTCTAAAACCGGTCGAGGCAGATTCAAACAATTAGGAGAAGATCGAAGCACTATTGCCCAAAAGTTACGAGAACAGAATGTGTGCGATTTTCTACCGCATCGTGTCCCTCTCCACGATCTTCTCAGTTCCAAAGGGGAGTACGCTTTTGATATTTCTCCCCCAGGAACAGGATTTGATTGCTATCGGACTTGGGAATCTTTGATTCTTGGGTGCATTGTCATTGTAAAATCATCGTTTTTGGATCCCCTTTACGAAGGGCTTCCGGTGGTGATTATTAATAGCTGGGAAGAAGTAACTAAAGAGAACATGCAGAGATGGCTTTCAGAATATGGGGATGTGTTTCATAATCCCGATATACGAGAAAAATTAACGCACAAGTACTGGATGGAGAAAATTCGCAAAGTACAAAATGAGTATCGATTGAATTTGGAAACCTGAGTTATGCAAGAGGTCTAATAAGAGAGCGGTATTGATCATCACAGATAATGAGATGGTCTTTCACCTCGATATCCAAGACTTTGCCGGAAAGACACAGCCTCTCTGTCACCTCTAGATCAGTCTTTGAAGGAGTTAAGTCATTAGAAGGATGATTGTGAGCAAGAATAATCGAATGGGCCCCTCGTCTAATTGCGGGAAGAAAGACCTCCCTGGGGTGTAGCAATACCTCTGTCAAGGTCCCTATGCCAACCACTTCCCTTCCGATCAGGTTTAGACGTGCATCGAGCATCAGTATGACCAAAATCTCTTTCTTTTCTCCATAAAATAGATCGACAAGAGCATGATAGGCGCTCCGGGATGAATCAATCTTGGACTTTTGAATGAGACTTTTTTTCAATAGCCGTTTGGCTAATGCAAAGACAGCCCTTAACTCGACTGCTTTGACCTGGCCAATTCCATGGATTTGGCAAAGCTCTTGAATGGAGGCCTCTGAAAGAGCCGATAACCCACCAAAATGATTGAGTAAGTTGTGCGCCAGCCCTGCAGCAGAAACTTTGCTGGTTCCACTACCGAGCAATATCGTGAGAAGTTCAGAGTCACTAAGACTCTCTTCCCCTACGAGCAAAAGCCGCTCTCGCGGCCTTTCTTCAAGAGGGATCTTTTGCACCAAACCCCTCTGGAACAACAAATGAACGCACTTTATGTTCGAGGCGGGATGGAATATCGACTTCCATCAAGATATCGTTCCCCTCATAATCGGAAAAGAGAACATTTCCCTCCATCATCAACTCACTTGCCAATGCATATTCACTTTGTGGAATGCGCAGAAAGAAGTGTTTTCTCATCGACTTCAAGTGCTCTTCGATCACTTCATATAAATGATCAAACCCTTCCTTATTCAAGGCGGAAATGCAAATGCAATGGGGAAACTTGACCCTAAATTTTACAAAGATGGTTTTATC
>JAJZEO010000099.1 GCA_021847505.1 bacterium | reverse complement strand
AACGGCCCATTTCTTATTCATAGCTGCCTCCAATTGAAAGGCATATATGAAACACTATTCAAACATTTTTTAAAAAACTTTTATGGTTGGGTACTAGGCGCGCTCCAATCGATGCTGCACTTGTCCAAATTACATATGGACCAACAACTCCTGACCGCCTCCTGCTCGAAAAAGTTCAAAAAGTCCTGGGGGGAACAGACCCATTGCAAAGCTATAGTGTTTCTGAGAAGATCTTCTATGATCCCCCACAACCATATAGAGTAGACTCTTTTAGCGTCATTGTTGGAAAAGACTCCGGTCTTAGCTGGGTTAACACATAAGAAGAACTTTTCGCGGATATAGTGAATATCCAATCATCCTCAACGGGCGTGTGACCAATTTGTCTGAAACTAGGAGGGCATCAAATGGAAAATGCAAAGATTGTTCTTAGCTGTTTTAATCATCTTGGAAGAGAGGCCTCCGTGCAACAAGTTTCTGTTGCAACTTCACTTTCCATGGAGACATTAAGGAAGTTTTCGGGAGAAGCCATTTTGGATCATTTTTGCACTCTTTCGGGTACTGATGTTAATACTCTAAAACAACGAGTTCAGGTTGGCCTTCGAACTAGTGAAGGGAATGTTTTCTGCCTAAGTTTGCTCGCCTTAAACCGGGGAGTTTTTGCCTCATTACAAGCCACCTTCCCTAGGGGCAAAATCATACAAAAAGAACACGGTCACCTGTTTTAGTTTTTAGAGACTGTCTAAGCTCTTCATTTATAGACAGTCTCTTTTCTTTTCTTGCAAAAAACAAGCTCTTTCAATTAACTTCTTTCTCCTTCTATAGAATTGATAACCACAAAAAGGAGAAAAATAATCATGGAAAGCAGTTCAGGAGTCTCTCGATTTTCAGCATGTGTCGAATTTCAAACAGCTGATGGAAAAGCTGTGGGGAAAAAACCTACGATCTAGATTTAGGAATGGGGCGCAACATCCCACACATAGAAAACTCCGCCCTCATTAAAGCGATCGTTGTCGCAGCCGGTCTTTGTTCACCAAGAGCAAGAGCCCAATCATGTTCTGATGAAGATTCCTCACCTAGAGGAAAAGGTTCCTTTGCTTTAGATCCAGCAGAAGCTAAAAAGACCACTTCAAAAGCCTATGCTATCACAGACAGAAACTACAACGCAGATGGTATAAATGGGGTCTTTTCCGTCACCATAAGGCCTATTTCTCCTCAGGCCAATTCGACATTAATGAATAAAGTCTTTTACTTTAAGAGTTAAGAGTAGGGAGGGGCTGTAATCCCTCCTAATACTAAGTCTGAAGTTGGTTTTTACGTTGCAGGAATTGTTTCTATTAGACTACGATTAAGACAACTCTATGTAGACACAAACATCGCAACCTTCGCGGCCTAGATATGTTAAAGGATTTGGCAATACTGTGTATAGTTTGTTCATTATCGTGTAGCTCTATTCTTTTTTCTCAGTCCGCTGATCAAGACAAAATCTATGTCACAGAAGTCAGCGGACTTCAACGCAAGGCCAATATTTTGGTTTTCACTTGTCACTTCGGGAGTGGTCATATGATGGCCTCTCAGGGGATTCTTGAAAGATTGTCTGATTGTAACGTTCAAGTAGTGGATGTCTATGGTGAACCCCTGAGCTCTTTAGATCTTTTATGGGCGATTAGCTCAAAAAAGTGGAGAAGCGAAGATATCTTTAATCAGTTGATGAAAAAAGAACAAAATCAGTTGCTTAACTGGATGAGCAAATTACGATTTACAGCCCTGCAAAAACAAAAAATTGAACTTCTGCTCTCCGAATACATCTCTAAATCCTCTCCGGATATGGTTATTTCTTGTATTTCTATGATAAATTCTATGTTGCTTGATGTGGCTAATCAATTGAATCTTCCTTTTCTAGTGATTACGACCGATATCGATATCTCTGATTTTTGTTATGGTTTTTTAAATCACGACCAATTGGTAGGAAAAGATCGTTTTCGAATTTCAGTTCCTTTTTCGAAAACTACATGGGGTCCTGAGTATAGCAATCACCTTCCTAAATGTGTGAAATCTTCATTGCAGTACAGTTTTGCTTACCCCACTCGCTTTGCATTTTCACAAACTTTTGATGAGTCAACTCTCAATCGGTTAAGAGAAGAGTATCAGATCCAACAGGATGAAAATGTCATTTTAGTGATGATGGGGGGAAACACATCTCAAGCACCTCTCTATTATGCTAAACTTCTTCTCGGCATGAGCGAAAACGAAATCCGAGAAATTGTGGGATCAGATCCTCAAAGAACTAAGATCCGCCTGATTTGCTTGTGCGGTGATCTATCGCAAAAAATGAATCGAACTCTGATGCTTCAACTAGACGCTCTCAATCAATCGGTAAAACTCAACAAGAGTGTCACTATTCATGCATGCCCTGGCACGCCCCACATTGCCCAATTGGTCTCCTTGCCCGAAATGAAGGCCGTTATCTCAAAGCCTGGCGGTAGTACCGTGAACGAAATGATTAAAAAGAAGATGCCCATGGTTTACCATGTCTCTACGGTTCCTTTGGAATGGGAGAAAGGCAATCTTACCTATGGTGTGAGTCGGGGCCTAGGCAAAGCCTTTCAATTGGAAAAAGAGATCGACGATAAAGTACGAACTTCTTTTGTGAAAACCTTAGCCTTCCTATTCGTACTGCATACCGAGATTCAAGAGGGAAGAAAGATTGTGCCCGAAGCCTCATTTGATTTTACTATAAATTTGAGATCTGCAGTCAGAGAAATGCTCTCCTCATCACATTACTGAATCGTGATGACGCAAAAACATTGTCCTCCTTCCCCTCGGCCAAATGAAGTCAATTCGTCGCCCGAGGTACAAGTCATACCTACTTGTGCAATTTCAAGTCCCATCACCTCTGCAATGTTTTGACGCATTTGATCGATCTTTTTTTGCATACGTGGCCTTTTTGCTTCAATGGTGAGAGCGACATGGACTACTTTTTGATTTCCCAGTGTTTTCATCGCGGCTAAAAGGTATTCTCGACTGTCTGTGATTTTCTCTTCATGACACATTTTGATGGCAAGGCCACCTAAGATCGGCACATGTGTCACCGAGGTAATCGCGTTACATATCGCGTGATAAGCAATATCCCCATCGGAGTCAGCATCCCATCCAAAAACATCATCAAAATAAACACCTGCGATAATGCATCGTTTCTCTGTCTTTTCCGAAAGAAACCGGTGACTATCTTGTCCTATTCCCGTTTTCATAGAGATTTTCTACCCCTTCTTTGTGAATGATCAATGTATCTTCGTAACGGATTCCCCATTTTCCTGGAAAGTAGAGCCCAGGCTCGACGGTGATCGCCATATTCTCCTCTAAAACCATCTCAGGATTTGTTTCATGCCAAAGTCTTGGATATTCATGGATTTCAAGACCCAAACCATGCCCCGAGGCGTGTTTAAAGTGCTCTTCAAACCCTTCTTGTTTAAACCTCATCCTGATAAGGCGGTCTACCTCGGCTATGGGCAGACCAGGACGAATCTGTGCACAGGCCTCTTTTTGAGCCGAGACCACTAAATCATAGATCTTCTGGTATTGTGGATCACTACCCTGAAAATAAAACGACCTTGTCATGTCACTTGCATAGCGATCTTTGAATACCCCCACATCAATGAGGACAGGCATATCCTCTTTGAGAACACCTTCGCTCCCCTTGTAATGAGGAATCGCACTATTTTTCCCGAAGGCAACTGTGGGAGAAAAACTGACCCCTTCACTTCCATGTTCCCGTGCATATTTTTCAAAAATCCAAGCAGCTTCACCCTCTCTCATGCCTATTTTTAATTGAGATACTAAATGAGAGTATGACTCAGCATTCAGCCGAGCCGCCTTTCGAACCAATTCCAGTTCTTGAGGGGTTTTTACGGCTCTTGTCCGTCTGAGAAGATCCGATTCTACGAGAGGATAAGCCTCAATTTCTCGATAGTTCATGAGGGAGATCGTCGATGGATCGTAGGCAATCTTTTTCGGGCGAAGTTTCGCAAGATAGTCTCTTTTCGTGGCAAGCTTTTCATCATAGAGCTCAAAATGGGTCAGATCCGTGCATCCATCGCGGTAACGAGAATCGACAAAGAAGGCCGCTTGTCCCATCCCAAAAATCACTGTCCCCCTGGAAACAGTCTTTCCAGTCAGGTACTCGATATCTGGCGGATGATAAGTGATAAACAAATGATCGAGTTGTTTAAGAGCTTCTTTCAAACCACTCCCTCCACTTTTCGTAAGTAAAATGAGAAATGATCCGCTTTCCTGTAGGAGAAAAGAGAGGATCGCTACTTTTTAAGAGACGTTTGATCATAGAAACGATTTCTTTTTCGGAAAGATCCGTGCGAAGTGGGGCAAATTGGGTCATTTTTTTTGCGATCGTTTCCCTCTCCATTTTGGGAGAGGTTTCTTCGATGATCTTTTTCACATCATCAAGAGAGATTTGCTCCGAGATTGCATCGATCACAAAGGTCTCTTTTCCAAATTCTCGGATTCCAATTCCAAGTTGATTCAGAAGGGGAAGCTTTTCCCGCACCTCATCAGCTTCAGCCGGGGAAAATTGAAGGTTTTCGGAAAAGAGGAGTTGCTGCTTTGAGGCCCCTTCTTTACTTTCCATTGCTTTGACCATTTCATCGAAGAAAAGGCGCTTTTGCATGGCGGGTAGGTCAACAAAGGCTATTGTCTCCTCCCCGTGCTCTTCATTAGTGAAAAAATGCCCGTTTTTTTCAAAACGAACTAATGCAAAACGATCAAATTTCGTAAGGAGAGTGATTTCTTGTTTTGTCTCAATGTGAGTTGTCAGGCTCACCTGATAATGGAGTGTGGGCTCTTGAAGTGAAAGGGGTGCAGAATGCGGAATGTGCACCGCTTTTTTTTCTTCGAAAGAGATCTTGCCAAAGAGATTTCCGAGGGATTCTATAATGATTTCAGTGATCAGCTCGTCGTTTTGAAATCTGACTTCGCTTTTTTGTGGATGCACATTGATATCGACAAAGTGGGGCGGCAAAGCAATCCACAAGACAAATAGCGGGTACTGGCCGGAGGAGAGTCTTGTTGAGAAGGCGATTTGGACGGCTTTGGCTATGAGTGGTGAATGGATCGGTCGGTTGTTGAGGAGAATGTATTGTCCCATGCGGTTAGAGCGAGTATTGCTGGGGGTTGAGATAAGACCCCGAATGGTAAAATCCCCTTTTGCGTACTCAATCGGACGCATCTCTCTCGTAAATGCTTCCCCTAAAACGAGCTCAATGACCCGACTTTCTTCTCCTGTCGTTCTTAGAAGGGTCTCTTCATGTGAGATGAGCTCAATAGCAACATGAGGATGGGCTAGGGCTAGCTTGGTCATCATTTTAACAATATCACTTGTCGAGGGGCCCTTCCCCTTTTGAAACGCCTTGCGGGCAGGAATATTGTAGAAAAGGGCTGAAACATCGATGGTAGTGCCTTGTTTACGGGATGCCTTTTCACAAAATATCATCTTCCCCCCGTGAACCACTACCTTTGTTCCAAAGTCAGCCCCGGCTTCACAGGTAGTCATTTCAACTTTTGCACAGGCAGCAATCGCCGCTAAGGCCTCACCACGAAATCCCATCGAGGAGATCTTCATAAGATCTTCAACTTGAGTGAGTTTTGAAGTGGCATGCCTTTCAAAGGCAAGGCAGGCATCATCAAAAGACATCCCGCATCCGTCATCAGAGACTCGGATCCGGTAGTGCCCCCCTCCATGAATTTCGATTTTCACTGAAGTCGCAAGGGCATCGATCGCATTTTCAACAAGCTCTTTCACAATTGAAGCTGGACTCTCAATCACCTCTCCCGCAGCGATTTGATCGATTGTCTTTTCTGATAATACTCGAATTTTCGTGCCCATGGGAAGGAGTATAACTGACTCACTATTTCGAATCTTGAAAAAAACTTTCTTTCATTTGAAGGTTAAAACATGAAGAAAAAAGAAACCATTTTCATTACCGGATCTTCGTCGGGAATTGGGCGGGCGAGCGCCATAGCGCTTGATAAGGCCGGTTTTCGCGTTCTTGCAGGGGTACGAAAAGCCGAAGATGGTTTCCAGCTCGAAAAAAATCTCTCGAAAGATAGTCGTTCTCTAATCATCGATGTCTCTTGCGAAGAGTCTGTGGCCAAGGCGGCTCATGAGGTCGCAGCGACGGTAGGTGAAGAGGGGCTTTTTGGTCTTTTAAATAACGCCGGAGTGAGTGATTTTTCACCCATTGAAGCCCTTAATATCAACGACTTAAAACATATATATGAAATCAATATTTTTGGGGTTTTGCGAGTCACACAAACCCTTCTTCCCCTTCTTCGTAAAAGAAAGGGTCGAATTGTCAATATCAGTTCTGTAGGAGGAATGATGACCCCTCCGTTTTTATTCCCGATCTGTTCAACGAAGTACGTCATTGAGTCATTCACTCAAGCCCTTAAGCAGGAATTAGCTCCATGGCAAATCGACGTCATCGCCATCAATCCCTCGCATATCACAACTCGTTCTTCTCATTGCATGATGGATATTGTTAATGAAAGGCTTACTCATTTCTCTAATGAATGCCGTCTCCTCTACAAAGATCGCTTTTTGGATTTAATGAAAACTCTTACTGAACATGAAATCCATAAAGGTAGGCCCCCTGAGATTGTGAGTGATGCCATCGTTTGTGCCTTTAACAAACCTCACCCAAAGTCTCATTATCCTGTCGGTTCACGAGCAAAATGGATGATGCTCATTGCAAGACTGTTCCCTCAAAAAAATTTTGGCAAACTTTTTGACAAATAACTCTTTTCCTCCTAGACTGTCTTAATTTTTAGGAGGTTCCATGTTTGCATTAGATTGGGATTTATCAAACTTAATGAATGGGGCAGCGGCAGCGCCTCAAGAATTTCACCTCACTCTTGACAAGCTTGAACAGGATATTAAGCAATTTAAGCTTGAGATTCCAGAGATGTTTGGCCCCTATCAAAATATCATGGATGCTCTTTATGAAGCTGAAAGTGTCGTTTGTTGCTTGACTGGGGAGAATACCTCTAACTCTGAAGCAACACAATTGGAAGCAAGGGTCAATGCACTCCGTGCTGACTTTGAAAAAGTGAAACTTAAGCTCGACGAAATGCTCCTTCAAATGCCTGAGAGTCAATATGAAAAGATAGCCAGCTCCTTAGGCCAATCCCGTTTCTATCTCGATGAGAGACGAAAGAATGCTAAGCAAAAGATGCCTTTAGATAAAGAGTCTCTTGTCAATGACCTTTCGGTTTCTGGATTACATGGCTTGATGACCCTCTATTTTACTTATATGGGTGAAATTGAGTTTGATTTAGAAGGGAAAAAGCTCAATCTCAGCAAATTAGAAAATCTTTTCTATGACCCTGACCGAACTGTTCGGATTGAGTCTCTTCGCGTCATGGAAGAGGAATTGAAAAAACGGGAATCGGTTTTTGCACAGATTCTCAACAATCTTGTCGATTTTCGCCTACGCAGTTATAGCGCAAGGGGTTGGGATGACTATCTACACGAAACCCTCCAAGCCAACCGGACCTCAAGAAAAACGGTGGAAGCGATGTGGGCAGCGATTGCGGCAAATAAAGAACCCCTCGTCCGTTTTATGAAGGCAAAAGCAAGCCTTCTTGGTCTTAACTCATTAAGTTATGCTGATTACCGTGCCTCTATCGGCAAGGGCGATCAAACAAAAATCACTTATGATGACGCCGCAAATGCAATCATCGACCTATTTTCTGAAGCCTCTCCCAAAATGGGGGCTTTTGCAAAAAGGGCTATTGAAAACCAGTGGGTTTCCGCATCAATCAGTGACACAAAAAGGGCAGGCGGCTTTTGTACCAACCTTCCCGTTTCAAAGGAATCGAGAATTCTGATGACCTTCTCAGATTCCCTAAGCTCACAAGGCACTTTAGCTCATGAACTTGGTCATGCTTTTCACAATGAAGCAATGAAAGAATTGCCCGCCATGATGAGGACCGTTCCTTACAATTTAGCTGAAACAGCCTCTACCATGTGCGAAATGATGGTACATGACAATGCGATTCGAAATGCTAAGGGCGACAAGGAGAAATTGTTTCTCCTCGATGATCAATTGACCGATTACATGATTTTCAACATGGACCTCCATTCCCGATTTCTCTTTGACTCTGCCTTCCATGAAGCAAGAAAAGTGGGCTTTATCTCCCCTTCAGAAATTTCGGAGATGATGGTAGAAGCACAAAGGGAGGGATTTGCTGGGGCCCTCGATGATTACCTCCCCCATTTTTGGGCCTACAAAATGCACTTTTATCTGACAGACGCACCTTTCTACAATTGGACCTACACATTTGGATATCTGTTTAGCTTAGGAGTTTATGCAAAGCTTCGCGATAGCGGAGCCTTTGAGGAAAAATATATTGCACTTCTTCAAGATTCAGGCTCGATGAGCGCTGAGGAGCTTGCCAAAAAGCACCTTGGGGTCGATCTCACTCGGATCGACTTTTGGCAAGGTGCCATAGACATGTTGAACGGGCAAATCGAAGAGTACATACGACTTGCAAAGGATATCTAAGGTTTTAAGCTATTCTTTCTTGCTCAATTTTCATGATGAACTTGGGATTGATTCTTACTTGAGGTACGGTCAGGTCATCTAATTCATTGGTATTGAGGTCGATGAAAAGCCCTTCGAAAAATTCAAGCTTTGCGATAAACGCCTCAGCTAAGTAGCGTTCTTCGAACTCTTTTTCGTATTCGCTTCCATCGGCAAGAGTAATTGTGATTTTATTCATATTTTTACTATTTTTAATATTTATTGATTTCGTAGTTCATTTTTACCACAAAGGATCATACAAAAGCCAATATTTGCTTTTTAAACTCCTATAGATTATCCTGGGAGTTGTATGAGACTGTTATCGACATTAATTTCTCTTGCTGGAATTGGATATGGCGCCTATTGGGCCAACCTCAATTATCCTGAGCTGCGTGTTAAAGCTTTAGAGTATGTCAATAGCGGTAGCTTTCACACTCTTGAAGCGCGGTTTACAGCTCAACAGATCATGGACATCAATAAAAGGGTGCTCTTGAAAGATGAGCGTCACCATTTTTTAGAGCCAACTGTGAAATTTTCCCCCTATCTTCTCATGGAGGTCAAGTATACTCATAGAGAACTTGGCACAGGCGAGGGGATCATTCTTTGGGATTTGCTCGATGGAGAGATGGTTCTCAATACCAATTTGTGGGAAAAGACCCATGGTTTCTCTGATTGTATCACCGCAGGTCTTGAAAAAAATGAATTCAAGATCATCAATGCCCTAGCAGAAAAAGGGGGCATACTGGATCGCGAATCACTTTTACGAATACTACAAATCGAAAATGATCTCTTAGGAAATTGGTTGAACAATTGTAGAAGGAAGAAGCTCGTTGTTCAACAAGGCAACCAATACCGTCTCCACTTACAAAGACCACGCCTTGCAATACGCCCTGAGACAATCATTGATGACCGCCTAGTCACCAAGTCGTACAAGTCGACCGAGCGACTACCTAAACGATTTTCGCATAGCCAGATTAGAAGAATTGCTGAGGCAGCCTTCGGCCAAGACTTTGCGATTCGGCATACTTTAGATGTGTACCTTCCCATCTACTGCATCACCATCGAGAATCCCGACGGCTCCGTCCACACCTCCTACTGGAACGCGATCAACGGGCACCAACTTTCTTTCACGTCCATCCTCGATTAATCTAAGCTTTTTAATAGCTCTATTCATAAGGGGATTAGGAGCATTAGCTGGGCCAATATCAAAATTAATCTTTCTGTACTCTAACTTTCCTAATGGTTCCTCTGCAGGCCGCTTTTCCACAGGACAACCCTCTAATTGTCTTGGAAAATACTTTGTTCTTGTCTCATTTCTATTAAGAGTCGCACGGCCTTTGAGTTTCTCTCCTCCTGGACCATCAATCCAGGCTAATTGATTGGGATCCCACATTGCGTTAAGTCCTTTCCGAGGAGTAGGAGGGACAACTTTATAGGGATTTTCAACAACCGCTCCTCTAAATGCTTGCTGTAATTCCTCTCCAATATCCTGTTGGTGGACTACATGTCCAGCCATTCCCGAAGGTCCTCTTAGACCATCCATAAAATCCTCCTCATTTTTTAGCACTGGGGAAGATTCTATCCCAATGAGGAATTGACCTCAATTCTTTAAATTTCTTGAATGGAAGTGTAAACTTGTGTTTAATGAAGTCACTCAGTATACTGGCCTCACCCTGCATTTATTGGCAGTGTGTGGAAAGATGGCTGAGTGGCCGAAAGCGCTTCCCTGCTAAGGAAGTATACCCCCTAAAGGGTATCGAGGGTTCAAATCCCTCTCTTTCCGTTTTGACTACACTATGAGGGGTATAACATGTCAGAAAAGTTCGCGTCGACCCTTCCGCAATCAAAAGAATCTGAGATGATGGTGCTGGGGTGCATGTTAACGAGCTCCAGCGCACTTAGCGTTGCCGCTGACGCCCTTACCGAAGAAGATTTCTACTTTCCCGAACATAAACCGATTTTTTTCTCTCTAAAGCTTGCTTTTACAAGTGAAAAACCGGCCGATGTTCACCTAATCGCTGAAAATCTCAAGAGCCGAGGAAAATACCAAGAAGCTGGTGGGGTCGCCTACCTGACAACTCTGGTGCAGTTCGTGGGTACCTCGGCCTATGTCGAGGAATATGTCGACATCGTGAAGAAAAAAGCGATATTGAGACAGATGATCAACGCTGCAAAAGAGACTGAAAAGAAAGCTCTGGCACAGCCTGATGATGTCTATTCAGCCCTCGACGAAGCGCAGGAAGTTTTTTTTAAAATCAGTCAAAAAGCGAATGCGACTGTCGGCATTGAAATGAAAGATATCTTATCGGGGGTCAAGGCGACAACACAGCTCCCCTACCTTAAAGAACTGCAAGAACGACAAGAATATTATCATAAGCATGACGGGAATCATCCCCTCATTACCGGTATTTCCACAGGATTTTACGATCTCGATAAGATTTCTAATGGCCTTTCCCCTTCCAATTTGATCATCATTGCGGGCCGCCCTTCTATGGGGAAGACAGCGATCGCCTTGAACATCGCCCAGCACGTGGCTGTCGAGCAAAATGTCCCCGTGGGCGTCTTCTCGCTCGAGATGATGGCTGAAGAGCTTCTCCACCGTGTAATTTGCTCTCAAGCCGAAGTCGAGTCGGAAAAAATCAAAACAGGGTCGCTCGATGGGTATGAATACCAAAAAGTGGTCGAAGCCGTAAATCGTCTCAAAGAACATTCAATGATCATCGATGACCAGCCCGGATTAAAGATCACTGATCTCAGAGCCCGTGCTCGCCGCATGAAAGAAGTGTTTGGGATAGGCTTTCTCGTCATCGATTATCTCCAGCTCCTCTCCGGCTCGAAGGGGTATTACAATTCTGACAACCGCCAAAATGAAATCTCTGAAATTTCCCGAATGCTCAAAAATCTAGCCCGCGAGCTTGAAATCCCCATCTTATGCGGCTCTCAATTGTCGCGAAAGGTCGAAGAGAGGGCAGGACACCGGCCGATGCTTTCCGACCTGCGCGAATCGGGATCCATCGAGCAAGACGCCGATATCGTCATGCTGATGTTTAGACGCGACTACTATAACCCCAACGACAAGCCCGGAATGGCCGAAGTCATCGTCGCTAAAAACAGGCATGGCCAAGTGGGCGATATACAACTTACATTTAGAAAAAAGTTTGCGCAATTCAAAAACTACATCCCCGACGCCACACTCGATGCTCCCCAAGACTCTGATCGCTCCAATAGATCAGCTTTTTCAGCGTTTACTCCGTAAACAATTTATTTAAATTTACCTAATTTTCTTTTTTGTGTATGATACGGCGCAACCAAGGAGCTTTATGTCTTCCGTGAAGAAAAAACGCAAGCTGAAGATGAATAAGCATAAGCGTAAAAAGCGCAGTCGTAGAGACCGTCACAAAAAATAAAGAGCTGTAGGCACCCCTGATGTGGACTTTTCCCGAGCCATTCGATTTAATCGTTGTCGGAGCTGGCCACGCAGGGTGCGAGGCTGCCCACGCTGCTGCTCGTATGGGAGCTAAGACGCTCCTTCTCACCATGAATCTAGACACTATCGGCAAAATGTCGTGCAATCCCGCTGTGGGTGGTACGGCAAAGGGTCATATTGTCCGAGAGATCGATGCTATGGGGGGAATCATGGGAAAGGTGGCCGATCGGACGGCCATTCAGTACCGGATGCTCAATCGCTCAAAGGGGCCTGCCGTCTGGTCTCCACGATGCCAATCTGATCGCGCCCGTTACGCAATGGAAATGAAGCGGGTATTAGAAAATACTCCTAATCTTTTCCTCATGCAGGGGACCACGTTGCGTCTCATCATCGATCAAGCAAAGGTGGTTGGTGTTGAGACTCAAGAAGGAATCGCCTACAGAAGCCAGGGGGTCATTATTTCCTCAGGTACCTTCATGCAAGGGCTAATCCACATCGGTGAGATCAATTTTGCTGGGGGCCGAGCAGGTGACAAGCCTTCGGTAGGTCTCTCTGCGCAGCTTAAAGAATTAGGATTTTCTCTGGGTCGCCTAAAGACCGGAACCCCTGTACGCGTTAATTCCAGATCCATCGACACCTCTGTCATGGAAGAGCAGCCAGGAGATGAGGGGGTCCATTTCTCTTATGATGATCCAGAACCACGTCTACCTGGACTTTCCTGTTGGATCACTTACACTACACCCCAAACAAAAGAGATCGCGCTTGAGCACCTCCTTCGCTCGCCTATGTATTCGGGTAAAATTCAATCCGTTGGTCCCCGTTATTGCCCTTCGTTTGAGGATAAAGTGGTCCGTTTTGGCCACCGTGAGAGGCACCAGATCTTTCTTGAACCCGAGGGCCTTTCAACGAACGAGATGTATGTTAACGGAATTTCAACATCGCTTCCTTTTGATGTCCAGTTGGCGATGATTCGTTCGATTGAAGGGATGGCAAACGCAGAAATCATCAGACCCGGCTATGCAATCGAGTACGATGTCATTACCAGCGGCCAGCTTAAACTTTCCTTAGAGACAAAGCTGATTGAGGGGCTCTATTTAGCAGGACAAATTAATGGCACCACCGGATATGAGGAAGCTGCAGCACAAGGTTTGATTGCAGCCATCAATGCCGTACGAAAGATTCGAGGAGAGGATCCTTTCATCATCAAGCGTTCTGAAGCCTACATCGGGGTGATGATCGAAGAAATCGTCTCAAAAGACCTAAAAGAACCCTACCGGATGTTTACAAGTCGTGCTGAACATCGTCTTCTTCTTCGACAAGACAATGCTGACCTACGCTTGAGAGAGTACGGTCACCAATTAGGATTGATCGATGAAAAGCAGTACCAGCGGTTTTGCCTAAAAAGAGATGCGATCAAGAAGGGAATTGAACAACTGAGAAGCACAAATAAATATTTCGAAGGAAAGGTCCACCCTCTTTCTTCCTTGCTCAAACGGCCCGACTTTAATTACCAGCAACTTCGAGAATTGTTCATAGATGAAATCCACGATCTCCCCTCTGAGGTAACAGAACAAATCGAAATGGAACTCCGTTATGAGGGATACATCGAAAGACAAACTCGTGAAATTAAGAAACTTGAGCAGCTTGACCGCCATTTCATTCCAATCCATTTTGATTACGATACTATTCTAGGCCTTAGCAACGAAGCCCGCATGCGCCTAAAGAAAGTCAAGCCTGATCACCTCGGGCAAGCATCACGCCTTGAAGGTGTTACTCCTGCTGACATCTCTATTCTCTTGATTGCACTTTCCTCTTAGGCCCTAATATGCTTCTCTCTGATTAGGGGGTGGCATGACTTTTGCAAAACGCATTCTAATCATCTTTCTCCCCTTTGTCTTGGGCTGCTTCATGTCGAACTATTTAAGAACAGTAACAGCAGTTCTTTCCCCCTTCATAGAGGGTGAATTGAGTATCTCCGCTGCCACAATGGGGCTGATCGTTTCTAGTTTCTTTTTATGCTTTGCCCTTTCCCAAATCCCTGTAGGCGTTTTCACTGATAGGTACGGCCCTAGGCGGGTTCAAGCAGCACTATTCTACTTAGCCGGCATAGGATCGATCATTTTTGGCTGTGCAAAAGGCCCTTTGCTATTGATTACAGGGCTTGTGTTGATCGGACTTGGGGTGGGAGGGGGATTAATGATCGCCTTCGTTGCTAACCGAATCTGGTTCAATAAGGAAGACCTTCCCCTGCTAAATAGTTTAGTATTTGGGCTGGGCAGCATAGGTGCTGTCATAAGTACCACACCCTCTCTTGTTTTTGTAAATGCCACATCATGGGAGACCGTTGCCATTACTGTGGGAATTGCGACCATGCTTGTCGCAACTCTGATCTTAGTGCTGGTGCCTGACCCTGTAAGGCACAGCGACCACCTAACCTTTAAGGAAAATTTCCGTGGCTTAAAAATCATCCTGAATGACCGCTATTTTTGGAAAGTCTCTCCCCTCGTGCTTACATCGATTGGCTCGATTATGATCATGCAAAGCTACTGGATTTTTCCTTGGATGAACTATGTCGGGAATTTTTCACGGAAAGAAATTTCTCATCTACTTCTTGTGATTGGTGTGGTTTTAGTCTTTGCGCCCCCCACTTCTTCTTATATTGCAGTCCTCTTCTCTCGATTTAAGGGCAATCTTGAATGGGCAATGGGGATTGGTGTTGCCATTTCAATCCTCACGCAAATTGCGATTGTGCTCCGTATATGGCCACAAAGTAGCCTTTTGTGGGGTCTTTATGCTTTTTTTTCCTTTGTTCCCCTCCTGGGGTTCACAGCCATCAGTCTCCATTTTCCCAGTGAGTATGCAGGCCGCTCATCTACTGGTGTCAATTTAGTGAATTTTTCTGGCACCTTTTTCCTACAATGCCTCTTTGGCTTGATCTCAAGATCGAGCATACTCGCTTCCTTTTGCTTGATGATCCTCTTTCAAATCGCTGCATTGATCTGGTTTTGCTTCGGCAAGGTGGGCAGGTATGGATAAAAAGTCGCTTGTCTTGATCACCGATACTACCTACTATCCGATCTACTTCAAACAAAAACTCTCCGATCTCTATTCAATCACCCCACTAGCAGCTAACGACTTTGAGATCAAAGACTTAAAATACATCTTCTCCGATCTCGTTGTGATCGATGATAAGGCCTTTGGAGAAGGCATTTTCCGTTTGATCACCGAAATTCGCAGAACCAATCACTATCAAGATAAACCGATACTCATCATCACAGAAAAACTGAAGAAAACTCATATAAAGCGCCTGATCAAGGCAGGAGCCAATGATTTCCTTCGCGAGCCTCTCGAAGATGCAGAGATTCAGCTTAAACTGAAAAACGTCGAAAAATATCAACAAATGAGTGCAAAACTTCTTCATCTGGCTGAAAAAATGAGTATCTTACCTGAGGAGAAAACCCCCACTTTAAAACACCGCTTTCTCTTGAATCGCTACGCCCTAGATCCGATCAAGAAAAAGATAGAACAGGGAAGTCCTCTCTCTATTCTTGCCATTTCCATCGACCAAGAAGGCCACATAACTGAAACGATTAACGAAGAAATGTGTCATTTAATTAAGACACTCCTTTCACCAGAAGATCACCTCTTTGCACTCAGTATAAATCACCTTTTACTTATACTCGACGAAGCCTCTGCCAAAAAAGGATTAATGATTGCAGAAAGAGTGAAGCATGAGGTATCATCCAGATCATTTAACGATCGCAAATTTACCCTCTCTATTGGCCTGTGCATGCAAAAAAAGCCTCCCTATACATCAATCAATGAAATGATCAACGACGCCAAGAATGCCGCTCTTCAGGCAAAGAAGACGGGAAATTGCATTAAACTAGGATAGCCGAGTTCGTTCAATGACCTTTCAGTTCTTTGAATAGATCGGGCCAAATAGCCGGCGAATGAATCCCTCTTTTTTCAAGGTCTTCTGCGATCAAACGAAATTTTTCACTTTCATCGGATTGTTTATTCCTCGCATAAGCGGATTGTAAAGCTCTCGCTGTTTCAGAGGTGTATCCTTGCTCAGCTGCCTCCAGGGCAAGCCTCATTTCTTCCTTAGGTGAGATGTACTGATCAGGGAAGCTACTTACAAAAAGATACGCACAGACCAGGCCAGAAGGCGGGTTTTTTAAAGAATCATACAACATTCTTAGGGTTTCAAAGGCTTCTTGATATTTATAGCCATTCATGCACGTAATCGCAAAAAAATACTCATTTTTCCAATCAGCCCCCCATTCATTAGGGAAATGCTCCCTAATTTTTTTTAGTAGAGCAACGCTTTTTTCTTCAAGATCAGATTCCCAAGAATCGTCTTCACGAAAATTGTATACAATAAGCATACATTCATTAAAACTAAATGAGTCCACAACCTCATCAACATCCACATGATTGTGAAAATAAGCCCAATTTTTTTTTGTTAGCTCCGTAAGAAACTCTTTTTTGTTCATTGCTTCTCTACCCATGCATTTTTCAAAACCAAAACACCTGAAGGCTTATCCATATCAAAATGTGCTGTTATTTTGCAGTTTTTTATGTTTTTTGTATGATGATAAGAGTAATTCATTCCTTCACTGACCGTCTTTGTTCTATATTTAACTGAGATAATATTACTTTCTTCAAGAAGTTTGGATATTCTTTGAAAGTCTACTTCCTTATTTCCGGACAAGGTAATCAGCTTGTGCCAATCGTGCTTTGGCTGCATGATATGATAGATTGCATTTCAATTCTTTGGGAGAATTCTGCCATTTTTAACTTGCGTAATGCAAATATTTCTAAGGGCAGCTCTTTTCGAGCTTTCAGCAAGAATAACCGTCTTTTTGTTGAAATTTGTACAACATTCTAAAATTGCTAAAGTATTCGCACGCTTTAGTGCTGTATATTTTTTAACAGCTGCCGAACCTCCAATAGGGATGAAAATTTCGAGGCTATATTTCCCGATGATGTAACCAAGTTTTTGACCTCTGATTATATCAGACCATTCAGTCCAGTTTTCAGCACACTCGCGAATTTCAGGGATCAAAAGCACCAGAAACTCTTCCCCAGAACAACTACTTAAAAACACCCCGAGTGAATAGGCTGCAAAGACCACTTCTTTACTTACTTCCTTTGGAGAAACAGCCAAGGCCCATAGTCCATGTAGTCCTCCTCGAAGGCATCCAATAACAGAAGGAACAATACCTAAGCTATATTCACTTGCACCTCGAATAATGCCCTCTACAAATCCTCTAGAAAAGGATAGTTTACCATCCTCCTCGGTTAGTAATGACATCATCTCGAAGTAAGTCTTATAAGGAGGTTTACGATAGAGCGTTTTAGCTGTTTCATAATCTTTTATTGCTAAATCTAATTCATCTAGTACCTAACCATAAAAGTTCTCACGGGTAAAGCCTCTTCATTTTTACACGTGCATCTGGGATAGTAAATCCCCAAAGGATCTTTGTCCTTCTTGCGTTTCTATCTGCCACATAAGCAGAC
>JAJZEO010000071.1 GCA_021847505.1 bacterium | reverse complement strand
GAGCACAAAACCGAAAGTCAGAATATGTGTGGACTACTCTATCGATGGATATCGATGGGGTAGATATTCCCTTAGTAACGTATGCAACATGGATGGATAGAAAATCCGGTGAACCATTCATTGAAAGGATGAAGAAGTATTCGGTCATTTTTGTAAGGCACCAAGTGCGTTTCAATCACAAAATCACCATTGTGGCCCTTTCGCGACTTTGGGGGAGGATCGTCACCTGGAAGGAGAGGGGAGAGCCAATTGATAGACTGCAAAATGATGTAGCTCATTTCAGATTCATCTTTGCTTTAGCGATGTTATCCTATCGGGGAGATGGAGCTATTGGTGATTGGTTGGAAGAGATTGCATATAAAATCAATGGTTTGGTATTCACTCCAGCGGAAAAAACCCTTCTTCCTTTCGAACCCTTTGCAGCAGTCATTCCCTCTTTTTATGAGAAAGACTATTTCAAAACACGGTCGTGGAATCCTTGAATAAGGAGGGGGAGGATCTCGACGATAGAGGGTGACCAGGAGAGCCCTTTCGTATAGATGACCTTTGACGCAATGTAGCAAGCGATCATTGCCTTTTGTTGGATGGGTGGAATGTTCGTAAAGAGGCGCTTTCTGTAGTTTGCTGATTGGAAAATGGCGGGGCAGTATCGAATGAGGCATTGATTGAGCGGGTCAGATTCTTCTTCGGCAAGGGTCTGTTTTTCTAGATAGTCGAGGATTTGATAAGTGTAGTTATTGATTTTTTCTGAAATCCATTCGGAAATCTCAGTGAGAGCCTTCTTAGTTTGATCCCGAGTTTGAAGCATTAGTGTGACTTCATTGAATGCTTTTTCGCGGATATAGGCGAGAATTTCTTTCATCAAGAGATCTTTCTCTTTCTCGAACTCATCTTCAGAAAGGACCAAGCAGCTTAGCACTTCAAGAGAAGAGCAAATCACGCCCCCCTTGTTGGCAGAACTGTCTTTGATGATGAGTACCCCGAGCTTTTCTAGAGATTCGCGTGCTTCTTGCGTGAGGTAGAGATTCGCACCCTCGACGATGGCGCGGGAAGTGGGTTTTCCCTCTTTATCGAGAAAGTCTTTCCAGTTCGAAGCATTGAGCGTGCGTGGGCGGCCTCCGCCTGGAACGAAGACATCGGTGACTACTTGATGTAAATTATGGGAAAAGAGGTGGTGAGTGTCATTACCGATGAGCCAGTCTTGAACCACTTTATTCCCTTCTTTGCGCGTACATAAAGTCTGTTGTGAATATTCGTTTTGGTCTCTCTTTGTTTGCAGATCGAGCAAGAAGCCCCCTTCGTGGAGTTTTTGAGGGGGGTAAAAACGGATCGGTTTTTCTTCATGAAACAGCTTGACCAATTCTTCCAGATCGAGCCCTTCGGGGTCAAACATTGTTCCCGAAACATCGGTAATGGCAAGCAGCTTTGAAGTGTTTCGGTAATACTTATAAAGATTGAAAATTTGGTTACCAGCCACATCGCCGTCTGGACCGCCGGAAATTTTAATGGTAAAAGGGTCTTTTTCAGGATTGATGCCGAGATATTTCAGGACTTCATGCATGCAGACATTGACGCCTAGCGAAGTGACACCAAAAGCTTTGTGGTTGATGCCATAAGTGGGTTTACTCGAGATAAACGCTTTGCCAGGTTTGTAGCCGACAGCTTTGGAATAGTTGGCAATCCATTCGATCATCGAATTGTGCATGTTTTCATCAGGACCCAGATAGAGATATTCAGGTTTATTTAAATAGTCGATCACATCGCGGGCTTTGAGACGGCCATCGTCATGGCAATTGATCAGAGTGAGCAAATTATGGACAAAGGCTCTTTGGGCTGAGTAAAGGTAGGTACTGCGCTGCTCCTTTTGGTAATCGGCTAGGGTAGCATTGATTTCTTCTTCAGAACGGCCTGCAAGCAAGAGTTCTTTTCGGTAAATAGCCGCTTCAACGCTCATTTCTTCATAAGGCTCAATAAAAATCACAGCCTTGGCGCCCCCTTCGGGAATGTCTTTGTTCTTTTTTTGTTGTGTATAGGCCAAGTTATAACATTCGGAAAAGACATTGCCCCTCTCCCAGGCAGCTTGTTCCTTTTGCCTTGGAAATACGGTGCGCAAACCGCCCCTCGCGAGATCTCTAAAGCGGATATGGAATCCAATGAATGATTGCCCTCGGATGAAGAAAATTCCATACGGAATTTCAGGAAATTTTTCTTTTCGATCAAAGGGAAGAGTCTCCAGAATCATCGGATCAATCCGGAAGGCAAGAGCACTCTTGTTGTTTTTAAAGGCATTGGTTTTTAGGGTATAGGAAACGAAATTCATGGCTGTCTTCAAGACATTTTTGCGCCGAGTGTCGAGAAAGAGATTTCCTGTATCGAGTTTTTCGACCAGTTTGAGGTATTCCTCTTTGACCTTTTCGAATTCTTGAAGATGACAAATGTCAGGATTAAAACGCCATGCAAAAGCCTTAATCAATTTGATCGTCAAATCAGGGTGACAGACCAGCCCTTCTTCGACGTTGGCATCGGAATAAAGGTTTGGATCAATATGAAGAAGCAATTGGTGAGTGATGGCAGAGATGGTACGTAAGATGTTCGCCTCATTGCCTGTCAGGTATTTAGTTTTTACGAATAGCTCTTCAATCCCATCCCCATCCTTAAAATATTTAAGAGAGGCGAGTTCTTGGAGAAAGTCTTTAATGTCGGTCACTTCCCAGGCCGATTTATTCTCATGACCATGAAGAGCTAGCGACATGAGCAAAATATCTTCTTCCGAATCAGCCTCAATATAGGCCGCGCTGACCCGTTTCATGACCAGATTGTGACGATAAATCAATTTAGCTAATCGATAGAGGAAGTTGTATTTCGGGGTGTTTTTCCAAGCAAAGACGATTTGCATCGAAGGTCTATCCTTCTCTCCTTTATTCCAATCTTCGTTGTATTTTACCTCATACTGGATGTGATCGTTCTCTTGAGCTCGGAAAAACATCTCCAAGCTTATAATGAGTCGTTCTTTGTTTAAGGCTCGTAAGAACCGAGAATGGATCAAGCCGATTAGTCGATCAAATTCCTCGCGGGTAAGGGAAGGATCTTTTTCTAAGAGCGTTGCAAACGATTCGTCGCGAATGCTTTGAGAAAGCACGGATAGATCAGATGAAGGAGGTTCACTCAATTGAGTAAAGTGAACGATCGCTATTCTCAGCTTTCGTTTACATCCAGGAAGGGGAGGGGGTTCATTGGAAATGAAGGTTTGGTAGTTTTTGATCCCAAAATAGGCATAGTGTTTGAGAATCCGAAGGTCGACATCGGGCGAATCGAGACATAAAACGATCGAACAGGTATCGAAATGGATCTGAATAAAATTCCCTTGAAGATTGAATCCCATCAGGTTATGCGCGATCGTCATCAGGTGCTTCTCTTCAAACTCTTCAAAAAAGCGTGGAGGCATATGGTTTTCCAACCATACGTAAAAAGTCTTAAACTGCTCGCCTTCAAATGCTATCGCCTCTTTTAGCTGCACTTCAGAGAGCCTGCCGAGCCTCTTAGGAACTTGATCGTTTGTCATGCATTCCACCCTAGCGATCGAGGGAAAAATGGCAAGATGGATTCTCTAGTGTAATAGACTAAGCAAGTTCAGTTGTGGTCTGCAGGGTTGACGGCTCTCTTTTATTTTCTAAACCGTCTAGTGCTTACGCGGAAGCAGAGCTGTGAGACAGCTTGATATCCCACACTTTCGGCTTGACTCATTCTTTCGATGGCGCGTCTGAGAAGGTCCATGACCGGTTCTTTCCCTTTAACAAATGCGGGATCAGCGCAGGATTGTAAGAGCCTATCACGTAAATAAGAGGACTTTAACAAGCTAGGCACCTGTGTGAAGCGACTAAGGTGCCTTTCACCCATTTTATAGACGACTTTTTTGATAGAGTCGTCAAACACCTTTGCATGTTCCCCCAAAGACTCAACGATTCTGGCAAAGCGGGTAAGTAATGTTCCAACCTCTTCATCATTTAAAACTTCGCAGACGACATTCTCATTTTGATGTAGAGCGTAGACAAGAGAGTATTGGCGAAGAAAGGGATCTTTGAATACCTCTGAAGGAGGGATCTCCTGAGATTGCCTAAGAGTTTGCTCGATGATGAGAATCGCTGAATTAACCCAAGTAGGATACTCAGTTGCAAATTTTAGTTGGTTTGACAATCCGATTGTAACGATAAAGCGGTCCTTTAAAGAGAGGGAGGGAGCTATTGCATAAGCCAAAATCGCCTCTCTGAACGATTGGCTATCGGCTATTTTTAATACCATGACGACATCATCTAAAAGCCGTGGATCTAGAGAACTTAAAACTACTTGAGAAAAATTTGTCGGAGATTCGATCCCCTTAAAATAATGTTCCAGTAAATCCGGAGGAGAACCAATTTGCAAGATTTCCGGTACACGAGTGGCATCATTGCGATAAAACGCAATCAGAAGATCTTGATTTGTCAAAGGGGGCATTTTGATATAGCCTGATCCCGATAGCTGCATGCCTTCATAATATTCTTGGTGAAAAATACGGGCAGGGAGGCCGAATTCTTCACGGACTCGATTTTCTGTCAGTTGATTGTGTGTAGGGTCAAGTCCTTCGATGGTGTTGAGTTCTTCTAAATTAGTGTGTCGATCATCCAATTGACAGCTATAATGACCGCCAAGATAGCGGGTCTCTGGGCGATTTGCAATGAGTTTAGCGAGCAAATGGGCAGGTGCTTCCTCAATTAAATCGGTCCGGTTGAATAGATGTAGGGTATGGATAAGCTCGTGGGCAATCACAATATGAGGGGGATGTTCTGTTGAAGCTAAAGTGTGGGGATCTTTTAAAGTGCATACGGAACCGTCATCGAGTGCGAAGGTAATGACAAAATTAGTTAAAGATCGGCCCTTCTGACAATCGCTCTCAGGACCCTCTTGAAACGTGATGGTAATACCCTCATCAAGGCAAGTGAAGATGAGCCCTCTTGATGTAGGTCTCGTTAGGCATAATTGTAAGTTCTCGATTAAAAGCCTTCTCCATTCTGGTTTCGGCGATTTTAAAATGAAGTTATTCCCCGGATTTTCAATGGACTCGATAAACGCCCTCCCCCTCTCAAATTCGCTTCTCCTCATCCAATCGAGGGGCATCTCCCCCTCAAAGTCATCCTCTACAATGAAGACAGTGGCGCCAAAGGCGGTATCATTGCGGATAGGGTAAGGCCCACTCGGGGCAAGTGTGAGGGGAAATAGGGGGCTATTTTGAACGGATTCCATAATTATCTATTTTAAATTCGATTAAATTTTATCATTTTTCATAATAAATTAATAGAATGAACTGAAAATCAAAAAAATATTATATATCACGTTTACCTGAGGAGGCGGAGAGAGTTGAGGCCGACGGTGACAGTGGAGCCTTCGTGGAGGATGAATTTTTAAGAGTCGTCTCTAAGGGATGAGTTAGCTCTGTCTAACAACTCAAGCTCATTAAAGATCCTTCGAACACCATCTACCATTAATCCTGATCCTACTTGTTTAAAGGGAGTAACCCATAAGAGAGCTCCACATCCAATCTCAATAAGGCCAAGAATGAGACTTGCAGAGCAGCCGTCGTTATTCTCTGTAAATGATAGGTCTGTCAATAAAGAGGTTTCATAGTTTAAAAAAGGCGGGGAGGAGGCAAAAAGATCGCGGATTTTTTCAATTTCTTCCAAAGTACAAATTTCAGGTAATCTCGTCAGTACTACTTCTTTGAATTCTTCTACGGTTAGTGTTTGAAAAGTGGGGAAAGTGAGACAGGTCATTTTTAATAAATTTTGTGCGCCAGAAATAGTGCGTTTTGACCTAGCGTAATTATAAAAAAAAGAGTCATGGTAGTTATGAGTCTTTAAACTGACATGATTAAAATTGTGGCTGTGTATCAATATTGGGAAAATAAAAAATGGTATGACTAAGGCAACTACCAAGCGGTTCAATTCAAGCCTCCTAACGCTATGGCTAGGAATAATAAGGAAAGGGTGAGTGCGAACCATTTTTTAACTTTACTACCACTTTTCCAGGCGGCTTTGAGACTATCAATGCTGTACATGAGGCCAATTGCGAAAATAGGGGTGGCAACGAGTAGAAATAAAAGCCTAAAAAGAATGTGCTTTGTTAATTCCATAAAGGGATTGTTTTAGCAAATAGGAAAATAAAAATTTATCAAAGTGTTCGGGAGAAGTCAAGCAATCCATTTTTTCTCCTCTAGCGGAGGAGGCGGAGAGAGTTGAGGCCGACGGTGACGGTGGAGCCTTCGTGGAGAATGACGGCAAGCCAGAGGGGAACGATGCCGAAGAGGGAGAGGAGAGAGGCGCATATGATCACACAGATGGCTAAGGTGAGATTTTGGAGAACCACTCGGTGAGTCGCTTTCGCTTTCTTGTGGAGCCAAGCAATGAGGGAGAGGTCGTCTCTGAGTAAGACAACATCGGCCGCTTCAATGGCTGTTGCACTGCCGATTTCTCCCATGGCGATGCCCACCATTGCCCGTGTGAGGGCAGGGGCGTCGTTGAGGCCATCTCCCACCATGATCAGTGGCTCTTTCTCAGCAAGTTTAGCGACGAGATCGAGCTTGTCCTCAGGTCTCAATTCGGCATGAACTTCACTGATGCCAATCTGTGCCGCAACAAACTCGGCATTTTCACGATGATCGCCTGTAAGCATGGTCAGATTTAGCCGTTGTTTTAGGAGGGAAATGATCGATTTTAAATCGTTCCTGAGCTCATCGACAAAGTGAAAGACTAGGATAGTTTGATCGATGAGCATCAAAGTCACCACGTTGCCTTTCCGTATCAGGGCATCGGAGAGTTTTGTCTTTTTTTGCGGGTCGTTGAGCTTTGAGAGGATAAAATCGGGGCTGCCGATCGCGCAAGGTTTCATCGTATTTCCTAGCTTGACCGTCCCTAACACACCCTGACCGGGTATGACTTTTAAATCTTCGATTTTTGCGCTCTTAATTCCTTTTGATTGGCCGTAAGAAACGATAGAGGTGGCAATCGGATGGACAACGGCTCTCTCTAATCCCATAGCAATACTGATCCCTTCGTCCATGGTGTAACAATTGCCATCGATATCGACTTGCCGACATGCAAGACGTCCGGTTGTCAGAGTCCCTGTTTTATCAAAGGCTAGCCGCTTGCATTTGGCAAGCGAATCAAGGACTATACCACCTTTGAGAAGCACTCCCCGGCGGGCGCATGCTGAAATAGCACTTAAATAAGCTGTGGGCGTCGCGATGATCAGAGCGCAGGGGGAGGCGGCAATCAAAAAAGCCAAGGCCCGATAAATGGATCCGCTTGTTCCAATGTAAGGCATTGATGTAAAGAAGAGGGGAGGAAAGAGAGCAAAGACAAATGAAAGTAAAATGACGCTTGTGGCGTAGGCCCGGTTGAATCGATCGAGAAAGCGCTGTAGATTAGGCTTGGCTTCATGGGCTTCAGTGACAAGGCGAATGATTTTAGCCAATGTCGACTCCGCACTCGTTTTTGTCACTTCGATGGTTAGCGTCCCATCAGTATTGTAAGAGCCTGCCTGGACTTCATCGCCCAGCTTTTTTGCAATCGGAATACTCTCACCAGTAAGGTGAGAAAGATTGACAAAAGAGCTACCATCGACGACCCGGCCATCAAGGGGCACCACCTCACCCGCTTTGACGATGATGTGGGTTCCTAGTTCAATCTCTTTCACCGATTTTGAGTAGATGGTCCCATCATCCAAGACGATTTCCGCCATGGTAGGAGCTAGTTTGTTAAGTTCGTGTAGAGCTCCTTTCGTTTTCTTTGTCACTGTTTCTTCTAGGGCTTCCGAAAGGGCAAACAAGACCAAAAGAAGCCCCCCCTCCATTTCCTTTCCAATCCAAACGGAGAGCAAGGCGGCTGTTGTCATCAATACCTGGATATTGATGTTCAGGGATAGCAGATTTCTAAGAGAAACAATCAAAGCAGGAGTTCCTGCAAGAAAGTAGACAAATACGATGAAGAAAAGCGAGAGAGAGGGGTTGAAAAATCCTGTTAGATAACTCAAAGATAAAAATAAGGAAGCAAAAGCGGCCCCTACCAAAGGAACATATTTGCCCCATTTGCGTGAACCGGCTACGATAAAAGGATTCTCACTCTCATCATAATCGGAAGCAAAATATTCATCCAAGTCATAGGGAGAGGTGACTTTTCTTCTCACCCGGCCCTCACAGCAACTTTTCATAGGGTTTGGATCACCTTTGCCAAAAAATAGGTGGCCATGCTGGTCATAAATGCAAGGCTCAAGTTCCAAACAATGGCGTTCATCATGCGAATTTTCTCAATTCTAGCCATGACCCCACTTGCAAGGAAGATGACCCCATAGGATGCGATGACGGGGCCCCAAAAAGGATTGATTGCGTAACTACTAAGCAAGGCACACGAGGCCAATAAGACACCAATTCCAGTTCCAAATGCCTGCTTAAGGGGATGTTCATAGCTCTCAAGGCTCACCCCAAGTTCTTCCTCGAGCATTACCCCCAGAAGCTTGTTGTCGTCGGCCATAAGGACATCGATGACTTTTGATAAAAGGGGGTCTGAGAATCCCTTGGCTTTGTACATCTCAGTGAGCTCTGCTTTTTCCTCTTCTCGATTGTGCTGGATTTCGTATTTTTCATCTCCAATCAGCTTATTGAGCCTTTCAAGACGATTCCAGCCTAATAAAGCCCCTCTACCTGATCGCCAAAGGATGAATGCAAACATGATCATTGAAAGAAGAATCATCCCTTTAGTTAAAGGGATCGACAACTCATGAAATAGAATGGAAACAACCATGATGATCAAAGCTATTTCTCTTGCGGCATCAGCCCCCCCAATCAAGTGCCCTGGGGTTTCAAGAGCATGGTGAGCTTCAGTGGCCTTCTTGCCCTTGGCTCTAGCCGCCTTCAAATGCTCTAGAACGCTTTTTGTTCCAAAATGAGATCCACTTTTCATAGTGAACATCATACCTCTAGTCGATTTCTAAGGGAAAGAGAAAAGAAAAAAAGGTGAAGAATGTTTTTTCTTCACCTTATCGATAAACAGATTAGAGTTAGAAGCCGTGTGTATTAAGCTTCAAGGTATTCTGGACCGGATCGACGGGTACCATGTCCTACATGATGACGTCCGCCGCCGTGATGGCCTCTATCAGCGTGGTGACGAGGGTGTTCGTCTCGGCCGCCGCTCCTTAAAGCTAGGGCTTTCGCCTGCTCGGCTTGCCTTTCTTGGACTATCTCTTTTACCCTTTCATCAAACTTGCTATGCACGTCATCTGGGTCCCCATCTTCCTTTTCTAGCTGGGCTTGGATTGCAAGAAATTCTCGGACATTTCGGGTTTCATAGATTTCAAAGGCTTCTTTTGCAATGTCTTTGTCAAACCATCTTGTCATGACGTGGAGTATAACCTTTTCTGGGATAGCGACTAAGAGAGCTCTCCATGCAGGATTCGAGATAGCTTTATTAAAAACAACGTTGCTTTCAGGTCTCTTATATTTATGACCTTCAAAATAAATCCCATCTTTCGCAATGGTTTTTATTAATCTATGTGTGGTAGAGACAAACCCATCTAGAGCCAGTGTGGTGGGAGGAACGTAAACAAAAGAAGTTTCACTAAAAGAAGGGGTCATTTCGATCGAGGTGTAAAAAGGATTTAATCCACCAAACCACATACTAAGGTTCAATTTCGCCAAAGTAAAGGCTGATGAAAGTCCACAAGATAATAACTCACTATAAGTTTCAACTCTACTGCGCAGGCTCATGTACCGATCATCTAATGTCTTAGAAGACTCAGCGGCGTCTTCAGAAGAATCGGTAGAAGAAGTTGTGCTCCCTGTCTCAGAAGATGCTGTGCTCTCTGTGTCGGAGGAAGAATTGTCATCATCTTCCGTCTCTTTTGAAGAAGAGGTAGGTGGTCTTAAATAGTAAAATGGGACAAGCAACAACGCAAGCGCCTGGCGTACCAAGCCCTCTATGATTGTTGCAGCCGCTAAAATGGGTAGAGAAACAAGATGGACTACATAGGCTCCTGCCTTCGTCAATCGATTTGCATCCCCCATTCTTACTTTGTCTGCCCAAATATTGATATCAGAGGCGACTGCTGCACAAAAGTTCATTTTCGCAAGGGTCATATGCCATACCAACATCATATGCGCCTCGGAAGATAACTTAGGTTTCTCTTCTTCCTCTTCAACGCTATCTTTGCTTCCCTCAGAGGCCTCGTCTGCAGCCTCTTTAGAAGGTTTATGACTATCCGGCAAAAATGTTGGTGAAAACCACATGCCAAAACGATAATCAGTGTATTCTACTCTGTCACCCATAATTATTGATCCTCCATACCTTGGCTGGCTTTTCCTTTATCGTCTAAATCTACTTCAAATGCTTTAGTAACTATTGCAAGCCCACTAGTTTTCATTCCCTTTGTAACTTGGCCTATGTAAGCTTTTGCAAAAACCTTCGGATCAGTGACATCTTCTTCGTTCTTTTCGAGAAGTTTTGTTGTTTCAACTAATTGACGCACAGAGAGACCTCTCATGAAATTAAAGAGCTCCGCCATGGCTTTTTTGTTTTCGTTATTTGCTAATAGCCCTACATTTGCTAATAGCCCTACATTTGCTAATAGCCCTGCATAAGCGGCTATATGTTCGTGGGGGATAGCGGATCTTGCCATTCCATAAAGTGTACTGACCCCGGGTACTAATGAAAGAGGTATAATCTGATCGTAAAGTTTAAACTTCCCGTCAGCTTGTTTTCCAAAATAGTCTACTTTTTTCCCTTTATCGTGGAAATCACTAAGAACTTCAAAAGTTCTTGTTGCATAAATGGAGACACCTTCTACCGATGAAAGGGCAAATGGAATCCAAACTCCTGTAACTGCAATCGATGGTTTAATATCGGAGGTTGCATGGAACGGGTTGAGAGATGCAATGATCGTATTTACGAGATCGCCAATTGCAAAGATGGCTAAAGAAATCGCGCTATTAAGCTCGACGTGCCTTTCTGCATGCTTCTCAAAAAACTCCACATGTCGATCAAAAAGAGTTTTGTCTTTCTTCTCTTCCTTTTCGGTTTCATCAGCTTCAGTAGAGCTTTCAGGTGAAGAAACTGATTTTGCATCTTCAGCTTCATCGGCTTCTTTCTGTTCATCAGTGGGGGCGGGAGGTCTGCATAGTGCAAACACGTTGAGGGCCATCCCGATAATTTTTCTTACAACAGCTTCAATGACTACACAGACAGACATTAAAGCTAGGGCTATAGGTGTGATCACATAGTAAGAAGCTTTCTTTAAGATGTTCGCGTCACTGTCTGCAATTGTGAAGTCCCTCATGAAAACCATTTCTTGAGCGATTGCGTAAGAAATATTAATTTTTGCAAGGCTGATTAAAGAGGCTTTTCTCATCATGTCGGTGAAAGAGAGGGGGAGATATCCGTCATCTACTTCTTCTTCGGTAGAGTCTGATTCAGCATCTTCTGTTTCAAGTTCTGCTTTCGTTTTTTCTTTTGATTTATAATCCTCATTCCAAAGTGAGCCCATCCACTCAGAAAAAGGGCTATATGGTCTTGCTATCGGATCTGCTGCATCAGCCATGATTATCCTCCAAAGATTTTAATTTTGTTGGCTGTAAGTAAAACACAGCCTGCTTAAGTTCAACGATATTAAGTGTAACACAAAGTTAAGAATTTATAAAAGAGAATAAAAGAGGAAAAGAATTTAGAGCTCTTCCAAGCCAAGATAAGGTTGAAGAATTTTTGGTATAGTCACCCTACCATTAGATTTTTGATTATTTTCCAAAAGCGCTACAAACAAACGGGAAGTCGCTAAACCTGATCCATTCAAGGTATGAACAAACCGATTAGAACCATCTTTTGACTTATATCGAATTTTTGAACGTCTTGCCTGAAAGTCGCGGCAATTGGAGACGGAGGAAACTTCATAATAACGATTTTGACCAGGCAACCAAACTTCAATATCGACAGTTCTAGCGGCACCAAAAGACATATCGCCAGTCACTAATAACATATTTCTGTAATGTAAACCCAAGCCTTCTAAAATTTCTTCTGCAGAGGCCATCATCTTATTAAAAATTTGATCACTTGTCTCAGGAGTTGTAAAACAAAACATTTCCACCTTATTGAATTGATGGATCCGGATTAGCCCTCTCTCGGCCTTTCCTGCAGCTCCTGCCTCACGCCTAAAGCAAGGAGTATAGGAGGTATAAAGCTTAGGTAAATCACTTTCTTCAAGAATTTCATCGTAATGAAGACCATTGAGGGCCACTTCGGAAGTAGGGATTAAATAGAGGTCATAATCGTTATCTTTGACCCTGAATAATTGATGGCCGAACTTGGGCAATTGACCTGCCCCATACATCATCTCGGGGGTGACAAGGTGAGGAAGTAAGTGAAAGGTAAATCCATTTTTTTGGTGGGTGTCAATCATTAAATTGAGAAGAGCCCACTCGAGGCGTGCCCCTAACCCTTTATAGATGGGCCAGCCAGAACCGGTGATTTTTGCCGCTCTTTTAAAGTCGAGTAGATCATATTGTTCAGCGATTTCGAGGTGGTGCTTAGGTGTAAAAGAAAAATTTGGCTTTTCTCCCCAGGTCTTAATGCAAACGTTATCCTTGGGATCAAGTGATTCTTTGATATCTTCATCGGGTATATTAGGCAAAGTCGCTAGGAGGTCATGATTTTGTGCTTCAAGCTCGGTCGTCAAAATAGTTTTTTGTTGAATCCGCTCCTTAAGGCTGGTCATTGCCTCATGCAGGGGAGTAATATCTTCCCCTCTACGCTTGGCTTCACCGATCTTCTTAGAGGCTGAATTTAGCTCAGCCCTCAGTTCCTCAAGTTCTGTCAGGGCCTGACAGTGATCTTGATAAACCCCTATCACTCGATCTAGAGAGATCTCTGGATCTTTAGCACGGAGCCGTTTTTCGAGCTTTTCTCGATCTTTTATGAGTTCTTTGATTCCCAACATAGGCAGAAGTTTATTAAAAAGGAGATTTTTCTTCTACCGAATTTAAGCGTTTCTTGTTATTCTGTGCCGAAACATGAGTGAGGCATTGAATGTTGGCAGATCTTCCTAAAGCACGAAATCCACTAGTATTGCGTTATCATAGATTGTTAGAGGCATTCTCAAAGTCCGATGATGAGAGGGATTTCTATTTTGACCGGGTTGAGGGCTTTTTGCTCTTTATCGACATCGATCGGGAGGAAGAACAATTGATCGATGCGGAAAATGAGCTAAAAAATAGTCCCGATCGTTTTTGCATGGTTCCAAAACTCTCTTTTTATGAGACAAAGAAGTTTATGGAAGGCTTTGTCAATGAAAAGGTCTATGACATCGATACCAAGGAAAAGCTTCTTGATATCATTAGTGGTAAAGAGGCTCGTGAAGGATTTCTTGAATTCATTTACGACCATTTGACAGAACTTGACAAATGGCAGCAATATTACCATGAACGTTCAAGAGTTCGGATCATCGAAACCCTCAGAGATTGGAATGTGATTTTCGTTTTTGAGGAAGATCTAGAATTGCCAAAACAAGTAGTCGAAAAAGTCAAGGAACATACTTTCGATGCACGTGTTTCAAAGGATGTAGCGCAAGCTAGGGATGTTCTTGAGGGGAAGGCTAAGACCTACTATTCGAGCGAAGCCTTAAATCCAAGACCCAAAAGAGGTCGCCCACCAAAACAACAAGCCAAAATCGAAGTTGAGCCACAGTTGACCGATGATATTTATACTACCGTGCCGCCTAGACTTCGGCCATTTCTTTTTGCACCAGAATATACAAGTAATGCAGCGACCTTCTCGTCCAAATTTGATAGTGAAGAGCAACTACTTGCCTCTTTGAAAGGATCCGTAAAGGTTAAAGTCGATTCCAAGCTTGAAATTCTCAGCCAACGACTCGAATCTCTTCGTCATCTTTCTACAAAACTCAAGGATTTCGGGGCTGTCGAGAGCGAATACGATAAAAAGATGCAAAGTTCGATTACAGCGGGTCTTGAAGCAGATCAAGAAAAAGAGACGCCCAAGTTATCTAAATTGATCAAAGGGGTCTTGCCTAAGAAGAAAGACCTTGCTCCCAAGAAAGATTTGAAAGAGCGTATCGAAGAGAAAAAGAAAAAGGGTGTGAAGAAGGTCACCCAGATCAAATACAATTCTCAGAAGAAAGAATAAAAAACTTGCCCATGCCCTTGCCTTTGCCCTTGCCCCAAGAAATCTATTATACAACCAATGTGGGGAAATATAGATGGTCGTAGAAGCAAAGATAACGCAGAAACAGATTCTGTTGGATCATGAGAAATTGACTGTGTATCAAAGGGCAGTGGAATTTGTCATGTTTGTTGATAAAGTGATAGAACATTTGCCTAGAGGAAGAGCTTATTTAAGCGACCAACTACAGCGAGCGGCTCTTTCAATACCCTTGAATATTGCAGAGGGGGCTGGGGAGTATGCAGTGGATGAGAAAAATCGATTTTATCGGATGGCGAAGCGGTCTGCCACAGAATGTGCTGCTGTGTTGGATGTATCTCGAAGGCTGCAACTGATGGAAGAAAAGCGACATATAGAAGGAAGGCAGTTGTTGATTGAGATTGTCTCTATGTTGGTCAAAATGGTTCAGAAATAGTATCAGATTGGGCAAGGGCAAAGGCAAGGGCAGGGGCAGGGGCAGGGGCAGGGGTATTAAATTGATCAGCATTGAACAGGAAGGAGCGGTCTTAAAGATCATCCTCAACAGACCTGAAAAGTTGAATGCCCTTAATCTGGAGATGATTTTGGCGATTTCGTCTGCTTTGGATAGGGCTGAGGGGGATGCAGGAATTGATCTTGTAGAATTTTCCAGCAATTGTGAGGGGGTCTTTTCTTCAGGGGCTGATATCCGTGTGTTTGTGGAGGATCGTAGGGCTGCATTAATGCTGCTCTCTTCTGAATATGAACTCAATCGTAGACTTTTCCTATTTCCTAAAAAAACACGGGCGATCATCGATGGACTGGTGATGGGGGGTGGGGTTGGAATTGCCTTTTACACAAAAGAGATCATAGTTACTAAGAGATTTCGGTTTGCAATGCCTGAGGTGAAGATCGGTTTTTTTCCCGATGTCGGGATGTCGTATGCGCTTCCTAGGCTCAAGCATAAGATGGGGTGGTATCTTGCTATGACTGGCAATACCATAGGAGCGGCTGACGCGGCCTTTTGTGGGTTAATCAGCAATGGGGATTATGGTGCCGGGCAACTTGATGTTCAAACCATTGAAAGCGACTTCACCCATTTATCTGTCGATCAAATTCGGGAAAAATATGCCCCTGATGCCTGTCCGCAGAGTATGCAAGTTGCTTATGAGTTGATGAAGTGGGGGGAGAGTCAGAGTTCACCTTTAAATGCGCTTTCGCTCGATCTTAAGCTGGCAGAGTGGTTCCTCACATGTCCAGATTTAGTTGAGGGGGTGACTTGCAAGATTCTCGACAAGAAAAGAAAACCTAATTGGGCTCCTGGGAGGGTGGGGCTCGTCGCAGAAACTTTGAAATCTCTGGTCCAGGGGTAGATTTGAGGGTTTCAGCATATTCAACTTGCAAGGCTCTTTCGATAAAGTCAAAAAATAGGCGGGGGTTTTCTTCGGCTAGAAAGGTACAATGATCGGAGGTGGGGGAGTTATGGAGGTAGGTTTGCGGGTCGGCCTCTTCTTCAGGGTTCACGGCGTGGTATAAAGAAGCAGCGAAGGGAATGACATTATCTTTCTTTACTTGAGAAACGAGCTTTTCCCCACGGATTTTGTTCCACGCGCTCTCTCCATCTGCCTCCCATTCGGAAAACCGGATCATGGCTTTAGCTAAAGCCACGATGGTGCGAGATTGACTTATCCGTCCGAGTAAACCATCTCTGAATTTATCGGCGTAGAGAGAATCAATCTTATTGAAATTGTCGATCAGATCGAGACAGGGAAACGTGGCGAGTTGTATCACTGAGTTGGTCAACACCAAGGTGGAGAGGACGAAACTCTTCCCTATTTCAAACAGAGCTTCCCTGGCACACTTCCATTCAGTTAAACAGAGCGCCTCAAAGAAGAAAAAAACAAACAAGGCTACGCGCAGCGCCAAATAGGGGAGGAGGAAAACAAGCTCATCTAGGCAGATGCAGATTCTTACCACGCAGTGATAAGAGGATTTCTCATACAGAATAGGGATAGGTTTTTCGAGGAGTTCTTGAACAGCTTCGGATGTAGGGAGCTCTTCGGCAACTTGTTCAAATTGATTTAGGGTATTTTCCCCTAGGTAGTGCATTTCTTCCCCTGGGATTTGGTGGCGGGCGGCGACTTCAACGCCCACGATCCCTCCAAGAGAGAGACCATGCATAATGATATTGCCAGGTCGTATCCCTTCTTCCATAGTAAGATGTTCGACGAGGGCATCGACATCCTCGACGAGATCCTCGTAGCTAATTGAGGTCATGCAAGGTGTGTCAGGCCTGGTCCCTCGGTAATTGGTCACACCCACGCAAAGCCCTGTCAGGCGAGCTAATTGGACTAAAAGGTCGCAAGAGTCAAGATTATCGTGGTTCATAGCGTTGGGAAAAGCAAAAATTAACCATTTTTGTCTTTCAGGGGGAAGATTTTCTTGGGCGTTGGGAATAATTGTCAAAGCATCGAGCTCAACGCCACCCTTTCTGAGGGTAATAGGCTTAAGCGAGACGGAATAAAGGGGATCGATCTCGTAATCGGTATAAAAATCGGTTTCTCCTCCATTTCTCATGAAGGGGCAAATCACCAGGTTTGCAAGCCGTTGGGAGAGTTTTTTCAAGGGATTAAAACAATAGCTTTCCTCTCGGGGTTCAGATTTTGGAAATTCGTAAGGGGGAAACGGCCGATCAGTAGAACGGATGTATCCTAGTGAATCGATCATTTCTTGGCCTTTCCTGTAAGAAGCGCTTCTTCATAGGGTTTTTCAGAAAAGGCTTTCATGACAGCCTTGCGTGTTGACTTTACTTCGGGTGAAAATGTGATTGACAGTGCTCTTTCAAGAAATGAAAGGTAGACTTTTGGATCTCTTTGAACTAACAGATCTTTGTGGTCAGAGCCGGGACTTATGAAAAATTCTTCCTCGCTCGGATCAAAACGCTCCTGGATGGCTTTTCCTAGGGAGGCATTCCACGAAATCACCGTATCGTTTTCTGCTGTTGAAATGAATTTTGGTGTCTCAACCTTTTCCCATTCGTCGGCAACTTCGCTTTTCCATCCGTAGTAAAGGAGATAGTTTCTCGCTAAATTCGTGTAGAGGCGGCTCTTCATCATCACAAAAAAGAGGGAATCTTTATAGTCTTCACAGAGGAGTAGATTGAGAAAACGGAGAACAAACGTGAGATCTACCAGTGGAGAGGCCAAAAGAACAAAAAAGGAGCTAATTAAAATCAGGGGATCTAGCAAAATCGTCTTTGCGATCTCAAAGATGGTATAAAAAGCTTCTTCAAAATCTCCTTGAAAAAGGTGGTCGAAAAAGAGTGTGGCAAACACCATCACACGAAATACGAGATGAGGAATGGAAATGAGGAGATCTTTGAGGGCGTAATAGGCGCGGCCTTTGACAGTAGATACCCCTTCTTTATCAGGAAGCATGTAGGGTTCCAGCCTCGCCTTTGTATTTCGAATCATCCCTGGTCCGGTGGAGTACTCTTTTACTGTGTCCTCAATTCGATTAAAGCTATTTTCGCAGAAAATGGGCATTTGATGGCGGGCCGCAACAGTGAGAGCGATCGCTCCCCCCATAGAAGTCCCTTGCAAAAGCATATTCGATGGTCGAATGCCCCTATTGCATAAGTCTTTAAACCCGGTTGGCTACTTATTTCCCTCATAGGCGCTAGCGAAGCGAGCAAAATTTAAACGATCACGACGAAGCTAAGGGTATTCCCTTAGCGAGG
>JAJZEO010000116.1 GCA_021847505.1 bacterium | reverse complement strand
CTATGCCTTGAGGGTGTAGGGCACGAATGGGAAGCTGTAATAGGCGCAAAAACAGCAGGAAATGGCTGTCCCTTTTGCTCAGGCCGCAAAGTAACATTTGAAGATAGCATTCTCTCTAGATATCCTAAGCTTACAAATCAGATAGACAATGTAAAGAATTTTAATATAGACCCACTCCATGTATCTCCTAACCATCGAAAACCCATTTGGTGGCTTTGCGACCAATCTCATTCCTATGAAGCTTCTCCATTTACCAGGTGTAAACAGTTCGAAGAGGGAAGTAAGAACTCATGTCCTGAATGTAACGGATTAAAAGCTGCATATCCAAATTTAGCAGGTCAATGGCATCAGACAAAAAATCTCCCACAAAAAGCAGAAACTATTTCTACTGGCTCTAATTTCAAAGCTGTGTGGGTTTGTGATAGCAATTCCTCCCATGAATGGGAACAAACAGTCAAGAGCCGCGTAATGGCTTTAAAAAGAAATGTCACACGGGGAAGTGAGTGCCCAATCTGTCTTAATCGAAAAGCGACAAAGGAGAATTGCTTGCTAAGCACTCATCCTGCTTTGATCAAAGAGTGGGATTATGAAAGAAACGCTCAACAAGAATTATTCCCAGATCAAATTACTCTTACTTCTAAATCCAAAGCATTTTGGATATGTATAGACAACCCTTCCCACCGCTGGGATGCTATTGTATGCGATAGAGCAGGCACATATAGGGAAAAAGGCTCTGGATGTCCCTTTTGCATAAATCGCAAAGTTCAAAGCAGTAACTCTCTTGCAATCGCTTATCCTCAGATGGTAGCTGAATGGCATCCTACAAAGAATGGTTCATTGACGCCCTTTGACGTTTCCCCAGGAAGTGATAAAAAAGCTTTTTGGCTATGTTCCAAGGACCCAACCCATGAATGGGAAGCTCATATTTACTCCCGAACAGGAGCAGGGGAAAGAGGATGTCCTTATTGTTCGAGATGGACTATTGATCGCATGCGCCTCTTTGTGAAATCATTGGTCAACCATATTCCTAATTTCACCCCCGCTGAGTTATTGGTGCTTTTTGAAAGAAGCGGTGTCTTAAATAGCAATGGGCAAGCAAAGGCTATTGCAAAAGCGATACAAAACAGAAAGCTTACCAAGGATGAGTTGGTAGGGTTCTCGGAAGGAACGTCGTCAAAAGTAGAAGATATGCTGTCAGAGGCATTAAGTAAGCCTGATCTTGAGCAAGAAGAGAATCACGCTGCGTCAACCCCGTTTGAAAAGGCATCCTCTGATGAAATTGATCCCCTCAATATTCTGCCAAATATACAAGCACGGGCTGCTTTAGAGGCTTTAGATAAGGCCGCCTCAATAGTAACAGATGAGGATGCAATCCAATTCTTTGTTGCTTCAGCCAAGCTAAAAAGTTGGCAACATGCATCCATTGATGAATCTGAAGCTGTTCAACAAATTAAAAATTTTCACGGAGATACTTACTCCGAGGAAGTTAAATCCGCATTCCTGGAAGAATATGAAGGTGCAAATAATCTAATATTGCCAAGCATTGCCGATCAAAGTATCACTCCAAACCTCATGCAACGACTAATTTGCTTTAAGATGCTTAAAGAGAAAAGGTTTGGTAATTGGTCGGGAACTGGTGCAGGAAAAACTTTCTCAGCTATAATTGCTTCAAAACTAATTGGAGCAAAGGTAACAGTAATCATCTGCCCAAATAATGTTATTCCAGAATGGGAAAAGACCATTCCTCGCGCATTCCCCCATGCTAAAATAATTGTCAAAGAGTCGCTACATCCAACTTCAGTTGATTTCGGAGCACCAGTCTACCTAATTTTAAATTATGAGTATTTCCAACAGCCTCTTTGTAGGCATGAGCTACAAAACTTGATTGATACTTATCAGATAGACTTTTGCATCTTGGATGAAGTCCATTTCACAAAACAACGTGAAAAGAACAAAATGTCGATTAGGAAAAATAATATTTTTTGGTTCACACAGAAAATTGGAGAGAAAAATTCTGACTTACACATTTTGGGAATGTCAGCAACTCCAGTTATCAACAACATCTATGAAGGGAAAACCCTCTTAGAACTCATTACAGGTCAGTCATTTGATGGAATAGAGACTAAGAATACGATGCAAAACTGTATGGCACTCTATCAAATGCTAACTCGGTACGGAGTGAGGATCAAACCCAAATATACAGCCAGCTTGGCTATTCGTTGTGTTGAAGTGGAATGTTCGCAAGCTATTCCTGAAATAAAGCAAATCGGTAAAAGAGACATTTTGGGTCTTGAAACAAGCCTTATGAAAGTAAAGCTCCCTCTAATATTGAAAGAGGTTACAAAGAAAACGCTGATTTATTGTCATTATGTCGATTATATCGTTGAGATGCTCAAAAAAGCGATTATAGAAGCTGGTTATACTGTCGCTATATTTTCAGGTCAGGAAAAGGAGTCTTTGGATAAATTTATTAAAGGAGATATCGACATTCTAATAGCTTCAAGATGTATCAGTACAGGGGTGGATGGCCTACAAAAGGTGTGCTCTCGTGTAATTGTCGCATCACTTCCATGGACAGGGGCTGAATTTGAGCAATTATGTGGTCGCATCCATAGACAAGGGCAAACACAAAACCAAGTTGAGATTATTATTCCCATTACATTCATTGAATCGCATGGAGAAAGACGGTCTTGGTGCCAAATGCGATATGAAAGGATTAAGTATAAAAAGACGATTGCTGACGCTGCTGTAGATGGTGTTATCCCCGATGAGCATATTCGCACATCAGAACAAGCCTTTGAAGACCATATGACGTGGGTGAAAAGATTAGATGCATAACACATTGCTAAAAGGGGCACGATGAAGAGACATTTCTTCTAAGGTGTTAATTTGGCTTCGAATTTCATGAAATGTATTCCAATGCATTTCTTTAGGTTTAACTTCGTCAGAAATGCATTCACTATTCCAGCCGAGCCTTCGCATAAGAGTCCATTTTTTATGGACAATTTGATCCCCCTGAGTGCGGTTCTGACTTTGATAGGCAAGCTTAAGGCAACATCTACACAGAAAAAGAGGAAATTCATCTATTCGGATCAGAGAGAGTTTGCGCCTTCTGTGATTGCATTTGGGACATTTAAACCAGTACCGATAGTTGCCGTAGTATGCTGGAGTTAAAGAAAAGGAGATTTCATAAAGTAAAGCCTCAGGCACGTTTTTCAAAACCAACAGCTTATCTGGATATATTTGAAAAGTTATGCCTTGAGTGGAAAACTGAGAGGCTCTTTGCGGGAGCAGTCGCATAGAGTTGAAAGGAAAAGACGAGGTATCAATGCAGGGGAAGGCTTCAATAAACTGTTTTGTTCTTTTCCTGTTAGGACGTATTCCCGTTCCTGAACCGATTCCTCCCATTTCTCCCTCATTTTAACCGAAATCAAAAGCTAAATTAGTTTCTCTTTAGAATTTCCTTTTTTGCTTCAGAAAAGTCATTTAAAAGACTTTCAATCGATTGTTCTAGTGTTATTGTTGTTTTCCCCATTCCCAGAATTACATGGCAATAGTTCTTGGGAATTGCCTCGTAGTTGAGTTTATGCAAATCGTGATATCCCTGCTCTTCCAAAAATGCATTGAATTGCCAAGCCTCTCTTTGGTGTTGTGATCCTTTAGAAAGGGCTGGCTTTGGAGGAATTTTTTCCCTACAGTGCCAATGGAGGGTTTGAATAAGAGTGGTATTTATTATCGCAGTTTGTGCCCATTCCAAAGCTAGAATTACTCGGTCTTCAGAATATTGCATAAGTCCTTGTTTATCATCATTTATTAAGTCCATACATTCTGTTAGGCAAGGATAGAGGACATCTACACTTTGAGTTGTAGTTGTTATCCTCTTAACTTCTTCTTTTCTTGTTAGTGGTTTTTGCTTGGGTTGAAGTTGGTTTTTTGATGGTTGTAACTCATCAATTTTCATTGAGAGATTTGCTGGTTTTATAGAGGTTAGGCTCTGGTCAGAATTGATATCCATTGCATGTCTGCTAATCAGCGTAGCAATCGTTCCCTTGGGGGTTGGTTTAAAAATTGCGAGGCGGTATCGGGTTAATTTTTTTTGTGCGCTGCGGTACTCTCCACGAGTCAAGCCAATTTTCTCATAATCGCCAATAAATGCTTGGTTAATTTCTAGATCGGCCGTATCAAACTCATTATCATCGTCTATTCGTTTAGCACGGTAAGCAATCAAAGTTAGAAGTCGGTAGGCTCTATGATCTTCCATAAAAAGCTTAAATCCCCCGTCTCTCATATGGTTAACCCAACCTTTTCCCATGTATTTTCTCTGGATTTCTAGTTTAACGAGGTTTGCAAGAGTGATCGGAAATCCATTGGTCGAATTCTGGCATTTTGAAATAAATTCTCTTCCCTATCTTGACCACAATTTTGTTCAGGTTATTCTTATGTCGACATGTCAAGAGGTGCCGTAGTTGACCTCTGGAAAAAGGGTAGAGACCGCTTGTAACAATCTGCTCTATTCCCCACAATTTTGGATTCATCATTGGTTCTCCTTTAATAAAGTTTGATGTGTACTTGTTAGTGTTGAATTGAGACCAATTGTACACTATGTTT
>JAJZEO010000127.1 GCA_021847505.1 bacterium | reverse complement strand
AGGGCCTCTCTTCCAGCTGCCGGGACGGATAACGATCGCGAATTTGAAATTAATAGAAGTTCTGAGCCTGTGAGAACCTATCAAGGGCATTTACAAAATTTTATCGAACAATCTGTCAGAGATATTTTTCAAAATGATGCGCTAGTAGAAGCTTTTGCAGAACAAGGGGCCGACAACAGAGCCGCATCCGGAAGAGAGGCCCTCGAAGGATTCTCTCCAAATTGCTTCCCCTTTATCGCTAATTGGGCACAACTCAAAGAAATTGAGCAAACAGAAACCCATTGTCCTGAAGATCTCGATCCAAGAAGACAACAAATCATAGCTGCCAGACGCGCCTATGCTCAGTTAAATGGTCCAGAACGAATTCTTCTACAAGACAAGTTGCTCCGAGGGGGCGACTACTCTCCTGAAAATTCAGGCGTTGATGAACCTCGTATGGGAGAGCTTCAACAATTGTATCGCGAGATTACAACGCTATCTGCAGAACTCGTCCAAGGACCTCTCGTGACAAGAACAGTCATCGATTTTTCCGCCCTTAACGGGGAAGATGGCGCGGAATTCCTTTCCTCACACAACATTTTCCAAGAAGCCTATAGAAGAGGTCTTGAAACAGGCCATTAGCCGCGATAAGCTCTGTAGATTTAAAATACGACAGGATTTACAAGATCAAGAACAGGATAGGCAAGATGTGCGTAATTTATCCTGTTTATCTTGCCTTTTGATCCTCTATATCCTGTTTCTCTTTTTCAAGTTAGTACTTAAAATATTTCGGTAATGAGCTCAATGACGAGCTCAAGGGCTACGAAAGACAATAAAAGAACCAATAGCGGACGGCCTCCGAAAAGCTGCTCGTGCCGCATTCCGTAAGAACTGCGGTAACGACCCACCCAAACCATAAGAATGGGCATCAATCCAAGCAGTACGGCGCAGCCAAATCCCCCCGCAAGCCCCAAAGCTTGTAAGAAAATGGTCGGATTAATAGTAGCCACAATGACGGGAGGAATGTAGATCAAAGCGCAAAGGGCAATCCTTCTCATCCCGACATTTTTGACATGTAGAGAATCTGCCAAAAAGTCTAACAATCCTAACGTCACTCCAATAAATGAAGTGGTCAACGCAAAAAAGGCAAAAAAGTTAGCCACCAGAACGACGGGAGAATTGGTCAATATATTCGCCAAAGGAGCTACAGCCGACTGCCCTGCGCTTTTTGCTGCATAAAGGCCCAATGGCCCTTCAACAGGGATAATTCCTTTAATCACCATATCCCAAAAAACGTAGGCAACAAAAGGAATCGTGGTTCCGTAAATGATCGCCATGCGGGTAGCTCTGGCATCCCGATTCAGATACTGGAGTAGGCTTGGGATAACCCCTTGGTAACTAAATGAGGTAAAAATGATGGGAAGTCCCAAAAGAGCGTTTTTCCAACCAAACCTTTCTAGCATCTCCACCTTCATTTCCATGCAGCCCATACCAATAAACATCAGATAGGTTCCAATTAAGCCAGCCATCAAAATTGCATTTACACGGCCGGCTACTTTTGTCCCTAAATAAACAAAGGCTCCAAAAATGAGGGTAAACAAAAAAATGGCAAGTGGCATCGGGATCGACCCGTGGGCAATTTGATGGACAAGGTCTCCACCTCCTGCAACATAAGCGATGGTAAGGAAATAGAAGAGAAAGATGTAGAGAACCCATACTGCGCGGCGTCCCCATTCTCCAAGCAGCACCGTAGCCATGGTGACAATATTAGCTCCAGGCTTCATCCAGAGCCCAATTTCGACAAATAACAGTCCGGTAGCCATGGAAAACAACCAACTGAGAATATAAATACACCACGAGGGCACCAACCCACCCCCCGCTGTCGCAACAGGAAGGGCAAGCATCCCGGCCCCTAAAGCCGTTCCGCCCACAAGAAGAGTTCCAATTAATGTCTTTTGAGCACTCTGCGATGCACTTTTTTCTTTCACAGCCATGGCAATGGTATATTATTTCACCCTCTAGTAAAAAGCTATTCTTTTCTTTTATGCAAAATTTTGGTACGATCCAACGAATGGATATCGCCCCCTCGGAGTATAAATTGGAACCGAAAGTCTACGAAAAAAGCGCTCATACAATCGATAGCTCGCTTATTGACTCAGATGCTCTTTTCGTTGTTCAACAGTTGCAAAGAGCAGGTTTCAAGGCATATATTGTCGGGGGATCTGTACGAGACCTCCTACTCGGGCATAAACCCAAAGACTATGATATTTCGACATCGGCCCTACCTGAAGAAATCAAGCCTCTTTTTCATCACTGTATACTAATTGGGCGTAGATTTCGTCTTGCACACGTGCGCTTTGGCAGGAAAATCATCGAGGTTTCCACTTTTAGAATGGGGGATAACCAAGATGACACTCTGATTCTTCGTGACAATGATTGGGGTAATGAAGAAGAAGACGTCATTAGACGAGACTTCACAATCAATGGATTATTTTACAATCCTGCAAACGAGACCATCATCGATTACGTCGAGGGGCTCCAGGATATCAAGCTGGGGATTTTGAGGACGATCGGTCATGCCCACATCCGCTTTAAACAAGACCCCGTGCGTATGATTCGTCTCTTAAAATTTCGGGCTCGATTTGGATTGAATGTTGACAAGGAATCGATCAAAGCTCTTTTTGACTGCCGCGAAGAGATTCTTAAAAGTTCTCCCGCCCGTGTTCTTGAAGAGGTACTGCGTATGCTTGAGTCGGGATCTAGTCTGCGCTTCTTTAAACTTCTCGCGGAACATGGCGTGCTGCAAATCTTGGCTCCGAAACTTTCTGAACTCTTTGAACACAAAGTTCAGGGGGAGATTTTTGATTATCTTGCCGCCATCGATGAAAAAAGGGAATTGTGCCGTTCCTTTTTACTCTCCGCTTTGCTGTTTCCGATCCTTCGAGAGCATATTCACGTGCTCACTGCTGGAAAAGAATCCCATTTCCCCCACTTAGGTCAAATCCAAGATGAGGCCTTTTTCATCATCCATGACACCTTCGGGCCTTTTTTGAAGATCCCCAAAAAAATAGCTTCAAGCGTCGTCTCTATCCTTACTTCCCAATTTCGATTCACACCTCTGGAGAAGAAAAAACGGATCCGCTACCGCATCCCCAATGTTCCTGATTTCCAAATAGCCCTCGATTTTCTCTCTCTCAGAGCTTTGATTGAACCAGGCTTAGAAAAACTCCATGAAGAATGGCTCTACTATTGGAATAAACACCAAAAATGGAAAACAAAAAGCCGATAGTCAAAACCCATCATTTCGGACAATTCCCTCTCTACTGGATAGGCCCCGACCTAGATGAAGTTGCAAAAACATGCCTCTATTTCTCTCTATCAGGAGAAGAATCTCTTACAGCGCCCCCTTTTTGTAACCCTGCGCACATACTCTTAAACAAAGGCTTCCGGGTAATTTCAGCAACCCTTCCTGACCATGAAAATAATGAAAGGCCCCAAAACATGAGTGTTGTTTGGGGAGATCATCCTGAAAAACTAGAGAATTTTTTCGACAATATGAGCAGGGCGATTGAAAGCATTTCTCCACAATGCGATGGACCCATCGCCGCTTTAGGTCTTTCCCGTGGCGGTTTTGTTGCTACTCACTTAGCAGCGAGGAGTAAATCTATTCAAACTGTGATTGGGTATGCCCCGCTGACAGCCCTTAGGGGAGCGCCTGAGATGGATCTCTCCAATCTAGCCAATCTTGTCAAACACAAGAAAATTCACTACACAATTGGACACAACGACACTCTTGTGGAAACTCCGAGGGTGATCACGACCATTTCTAGTTTTATCGATGCTTTGGATCCTAAAGAGAGGGCCAGCGCCTCGATCACTTTATCCATCACTCCTTCGATCGGAAAATATGGCCATGGAACCTCCGATGCTACATTTGTTGAAGGGATCTCATGGATCAATTAGATCTTTTTATTTCGGTGGGAGAAATCAGCGGCGACCTTTTGGCCTACTCGGTCGTCCAGCATTTGCCGAAAACTCTCTCCGTCGGGGGAATCCTCGGCCCCAAGTTACGAGAGACGCAAGCTAAGGAGTATTTTCCTATGGAGCTGTTCGAGGTCCATGGATTACTTTCGCTCATTAAATCCATCCCCCGCATTGGGCTCAAGCATTTGTCGATCAAACGAAAGATCCTTGCCTTGAACCCCAAAGTAGTTGTTTTTGTCGACAACATCGAATTTAGCCTACTCATGGCAAGGTCTCTCAAACGCTCAGGCTACAAAGGAAAAATCGTACAGCTTGTCTGCCCTTCTGTTTGGGCTTGGAGAGGCGGCCGGGTGAAAACCCTCACTAAATACTTCGATCTTGGCCTTTCCCTTTTTCCTTATGAGACAGAATATTTTGAGAAAACCTCTTTTCCAGTCAAATTCATTGGGCATCCTCTCATCGATGAGCTTAAGGGTCATATTGAGGAACAGACAACCCCTCCCCGCCCCATTTTTGCCCTTTTCCCTGGCTCAAGAATGCATGAAATCGAACTGAATTTTCCCATCCAACTCAGGGCCGCAAAGCAACTTTCTGATCGTTATGAGATCGGCGTTTCCGTGGCGAGCCCTGCGCTAAAACCCAGAATAGTTCAGCTTGCCGCTAAGGAAGGGGTCTCTATTAAACTATTTTCTAGCTCAGAAAGATACTCTCTGATGAAACAAGCCGATTTAGCCTTGGCCAAATCGGGGACAACAGTTTTTGAACTTGGCATTTTAGGCACCCCCACCGTCGTCATGTACAAAATGAACAAAATTGACCTATCTGTTGCAAGGAAGCTTAAAATTTTTCTTCCCCACTACTCCCTTCCCAATCTCTTGATAGGGGAAAGGATTTTTCCAGAGTATGTCGGTTACTTTGCAGAGGAGCACCTAATCATCAAAGAAGTTGAGCGACTCGCCTCCAACCCTACGAGGAAAAATCAGCTGCGCTCAATCTCAAAAAGGCTGCTCGACCTCTACCAGGGGAAGGAGGCGGGAAAAGAGGCATCCCTCCTAATTCAAAACATTACCTAACATATTTGAAAATCGAAAATTTCCATCGTCGGCATCCCCCGATTTTGCCCCCGCTGCATCGGCTCTGTAATTCAACAGAAGCCTGCTTCGCGGAAATCCTTCGGAATGGTCAAAAGCGAAGGCGCCGGTCTCGAAAATTTTCGATTTTCAAATATGTTCGGTATTGATTTTTATCTCCTCATGAACTAGACTCCTTCCCAATATCATGAATACGCATTTGAAAATAACTATTGATCGGCTAGTCAACGGTAAGGTTGAGATAATCGACGAAGAATTATCCCCCCTGCTCTTGGAGACAAAGGATAACCTTCTTCGCTTTGAAGATCCCATTAAAGTCAGCGGAAAAGCCTACTTAGCAGAGGAATTTCTAGTCCTGAATCTCAATATAACCACTGTTTACAAAGCCCCCTGTAAAATTTGCTCCGAAGACTTGAGCAAAGTTTTTGAAAAGAAAGGTCTGTATTTTACCGAAGAGTTGAGCGCTATCCCAAATAGAGTTTATGATGTTTCGGTGCAAATACGCGATACCATCTTCCTAGAAATCCCTAATTTTCACGAATGTGAGGGGGGATGTTCTATGAGGGAAGAACTTAAGAAATATTTGAAGGAGAGACACGATGGCAGTCCCAAGAAATAGACACTCGACCGCAAGAAGGAACAGTAAACGCGCCCACCACGCAAAAGTGGGGAAGTTTTTTTCCACATGCGCCAATTGTAAAAACCCCCACCTCCCCCACCAAGTTTGCCCCTCTTGTGGACAATACAAGGGACGTTCTTACGGGGAAACTGATCAAGAGTCTTAATATACCCAAGTTTTTGACTGGAAAGAAACTCTAAGTTCGGGTATAAGGCACGTAATGAAAGAAATGTTATTGACTGTAGAGTCAAAGGAAATTCGGCAGGCAAAAGTCGTTGAGAAAAAACTACAAGAACTTGTCGTAGAAAGAAAGAAGAGCCGCCTGATCACTGGGAATATCTACCGTGGTAGGGTGACTAACATCTTGCATAACATCCAATCGGCCTTCATCGATATCGGCGAGGGGGAGAATGGATTTATCCACATTTCCGATATCATGGAAAACACCCAAAAGTTCCAAGAAATGTTCGATATGGACTTCGATTGGGATTTTGATTTGAGTTCCTACGATAAAAAGAAAGAAGAGATCACTGATATCTCGAAGATCTTGAAGATCGACCAAACAGTGCTCGTCCAAGTTGTCAAAGAACCGATTGGCTCAAAAGGGGCCCGATTGACGTCGAATATTTCCGTTCCCGGGCGCTATCTTGTTCTTTTACCAAACTCCCCTCACCGAGGAGTTTCACGCAAAATCACTGACAAGGGGCAACGCGATCGTCTAAAACAGATCATCAAAGCGTTTGAAATGCCCTCCGATATGGGTTTAATTTGCCGTACAGCGAGTATGTTAGCTAGTCAAGATCAACTAATTGACGAAGCACATGAATTGTTTGAAACATGGAATAAAATCGTCGAAGCATTCAATAAAGCAGCAGGTGCCTCCTGCCTATATAGAGAGTCCGATATTGTTAAAAAGGCCTTGATGACAGCTCTCGACAAGAATTATGACCGTATTTTAATTGATCACTACCCTACCTATCTTGCTTGCAACCGAATGTACAAAAAATACAAAGAGGCCGACCAAAACCTTAAGATTGAATATTATCGTGATAAAACGCCTATGTTCAAGCGTTTTAACGTGGAGCGGGAACTGGAAAAGGCCCTGATGAGAAAGATTTGGCTTCCTTCAGGGGGGTATCTCTACTTCGATATGACTGAAGCCATGTATACCATCGATGTCAACTCAGGGCGTTCAGGGCAAGCTGACTCAAAGAAAAACGTAGAAGAAGCCCTCGTTCATATCAACATGGAGGCTGCCGATGAGATCGCTCGGCAACTCAGGATACGAAATGTGGGTGGATTGATTATTTGTGACTTCATCGATATGCGGTCTAGAAAAAATCAAAGACGGGTTCTTGATCGACTCAAGGAAGCGATGAAGGACGATTCAGCTAAATGCACCATCTTAGGTATGAGTGAATTTGGACTCGTTGAGATGACCAGACAAAGAAATCGTGAATCATTGATTCAAACCATCTTCTGCGACTGTCCTTATTGCTATGGCAATGGTATGATTAAAAACAATGAGAGCATGTCCATTGAAATTGAGCGGGCTATTATTCAACTCATCCATCAAGAGCAATATGCTATTGAAGTGGTGACTCACCCCTCTCTTGATCAATACTTAAATCAATCAGATAAAAAATACCTTGAGAAAATGGCCGCAAAAGAAAATGCTAGCCTAACTTTTCACACCAACGACCATCTTCATTTAAACGAATTTGAAATGTATTCCGCGACGAATGGGAAAAAACTCGAAGTTTGAACAACTCTACAACCTCATTGAGGTCTCTAATGACTCAAGATTGAAAAGACTCTGGGCTGTCTTATCTCCCTTTTTTCAATCCTATGAAGAAATTGTAGTGGCTAAAAACTTAGACCGAGAGTACTACTCTGATCTTCTTTCCCAATTCTTTACTCTCATCATTGAGCAGATTAAAAACCCTTGTAAATTCGAATCTTATCACATTGGCGTCCGCGCTCCGGTTGACTATTACAAGTTTGGAGTAGAAATTTTCAGACCGTTGGTCAATATGAACACTTCTACTCTAAAGGGAAAAGAAAATCTCTTAAAAATCGAACAATACTTGGAGAATAAAGAAAACGTAATTCTCTATGCCAATCATCAGATTGAAGCCGACCCTCAAGCGTTAAGCCTTCTCCTTGAAAACAGTTTTCCCAAAGTAGCCGAAGAGATGATTTTTGTAGCGGGAGCCCGCGTTCTTACTGATCCTGCAGCGGTTCCCTTTAGCCTGGGTCGTTATTTATTTTGCATCTACTCAAAAAAGTATTTTTCCGCTCATGAGGAACAAGCTGCGATGATGAGGGCACATAATCAACGCACTCTTGCTGAAATTTCGAACCAACTCAATATTGGTGGAAAATGTATTTACATTGCACCTAGTGGAGGCCGAGATAGAAAAGGGTCCTCGGGAAGAATTGAAGTGGCACCTTTTGATCCTCAGAGTATCGAGCTAATGTATCTTCTTGGAAGAAAATCAAAGCGTAAGACGCATTTCTTTCCCCTTGCTCTTTCCACCCATGACATTCTCCCTCCTCCTGAAGGGGTTCAAATTGATCTTGGAGAAAAGCGTTCTACTAATGAAGCTCCTATCCATGCTCACTTCGGAGACGAGATTGATATGGAGAATTTTCCTCATTCTGAATCAATGACCAAAGCAAAAAAGAAAGATGAACGCACACAATACATTTACAATCTTGTTTGTGAAATGTATGATAAGTTTCCAGTCATAGGCCAACTAAGGTAGGATTGTTATGCGTATTTCTTTATTTCTTATTGCTATTTTACAACCTCTTTTTGCTGAGGTTGCTTCCTATCAAGAGGTTGTCGATAAGAATCCCCTAAAAGTTTTGACCCCAGCCCTACAAGAACGCAAGAGCGCCAAAATACGGCTGAAAAATGGCCTAGAAGTTTTGATTATTTCTGATCCTACAGCCAATAAATCGGCAGCTTCTCTTGCTGTCGAAGTTGGTTGTTGGCAAGATCCTGTTCAATATCCTGGAATGGCACACTTTTGTGAACATATGTTATTCATGGGATCGAAAAAATATCCCGAAGAAGATGGTTTTTTTCACAGAGTGACCGATAGTGGAGGTGCTGCTAATGCATACACATGGACAGATCGGACCGTATATGGTTTTTCTTGCAACCATAAGCAATTTAATCAAAACCTCGATGTTTTTGCTCACTTCTTCATTGATCCGCTCTTCGATGAAAAATCAGTAAGCCGTGAACTTTTGGCTGTAAATCAAGAATATGCGAAAAACATTGAACATGATGGCTGGCGCGAGTGGCAAATTTTCAAAGAAAAAGGCAACCAAAAGCACCCCAATGCAAAATTCTCAACGGGTAATGAGGAAACCTTAAAGGTTATTCCTGTCGAAACACTTGCCAATTGGTACCGGTTGCATTACAGCGCCGATAAAATGCACCTGGCCATTTACACCAATCAAGATATCGCCACCATGAAGGAGATTGTTAACGATTCGTTTTCTGTCGTTCCTACAGCTAATCCTCCTTCTCTAACTTATGATGTCGTGATGTCGGATGATCAAAAAGGCGCTATTCTCTATATAGAGCCTGTGCAAGATCTCAGAAGCGTCTCCTTTTCCTGGGAGATGACACCACAAGTAGCCTCTGACGTAGATGCAAAGATTCCCGAATTACTTGCTTATACCTTATGCTATAAGGGAGAAAACAGCCTATTTGAATCTCTCTATAAGCAGTCTCTCGTTGAATCCCTCGACTCAACCGTGCTTAGGATGAGCGCCAATCAAGCTGTGTTAGTTTTTTCGATCAATTTGACTAAAAATGGCGTAGAGAATGTCGAACATGTCATCGATGAAACCTTTGGTTTGATCCGCCAGCTAGAGAAATCGGGCGTGCCTCTCCATGTCTACCAAGATATGCGCAAAATGGGTGAAATCAACTACAAATGGCAACAGCAAAGTGATGAATTTAAGTTTGTCATGGCAACATCCAATCAACTTGTCGATGAAGATCTTGAGACCTACCCCTACAAAACTAATGTCATTCAAACGATGAAAAGCTCTCAGGTTACATCGACTCTTTCCCAAATGGTTCCTCGCGAAACCCTAATTACGATCATGGCCCCTTCCTCTTTGACTAAAATCACACCTGATCAGAAGGAAAAGTGGCTAGGAGGTGAGTATAAAATTATTGCATTAGGAGAAGAAAGGCTTGATTACCTCACCCACCTCTCCCCAAATCAATCCGTTTCTCCACCGAAACCAAACCCGTTTGTGCCTGATAACCTTTCTGTAAGAAAGAAAGATCAAAAGCAAGAAGCTATTGTTCCTAAAATTTTGTCCGATGACAGTTTTGGCAAGTGTTATTTTATGGAGGACGAGCACTATTTAGTCCCCGAAGTGGTCATGAAATTCGGAATTAAATCTCCCGCCATTAGACCAAATGCCAAAAGTGCTGTGTTGACCGACATCGCGGTTGAGTTGTTGAATCGCAATTTGATCACAATGACCAGCGAAGCTCAGAGAGGAGGAATTACTACAGCTATGGGTCAGGAAGGGCTTAAACTTTCCTTTAGCATTCGGGGACCTGTAGAAAAATCCGATCTTGTTCTTTCTAGCATTGCAGGGGGAATTAAAACCTTATGCCCCACAAAAAATGAATTCGAACTCGTGAAAGAGTCTTTAACCTCAGAATACGAAAACAGGCAAAGAACTCTTGCCTTTATGCAAGCCAAAGAAATGATGTACAGCATACTACACAACGATGCCTATTCTGGAAAAGATTTAGCCTCTGCATTGAAAACTTTAACTTATGAAGACTACCTCACTTTTAATGAGGAACTTATCCAAACATCCTACGTGGAAGGAGTAATTGGGGGCAATTTGGGTCAGCCAGAAGCAATGGGACTGTGGCTATCTCTTAAGAGTTCTCTAAATTCCACCGTTTATCCTTACTTAGATCAATATCAATCAAAGACGTTGTTACTCTCAAGCGATGGCGGTCCCTATACGCTTTCCCTTTCTTCAGAAATGCAAGGAAACGCTGCCCTCCTTATGGTCCAAATTCCCACTACATCGATTGGAAAAATCGCCTCTCAGGAAATTCTTTCTCAAGTATTGTGGTCCTCCTTTTTTGACACTCTGCGTACCAAGCAACAAACAGGCTACATTGCAAAAGCTTGGACTGAAGAATGCGATGACAAAATCATGCTTTTTTTCGGGGTTCATTCAACAACACATTCTCCCGGAGAACTCCTAGCTAGATTTGAGCTCTATCTTGAGGAATTCATCAGAAACTTTGAAACGGAAATGTCACTCGCACGTTATGATTCGCTAAAAGAGACCGTGATCACCAATCTTTCTAAACCTCCCACTAATTTAAACTATAAAATGGGGCAACTTTACTACTTTGCCTATGAAAAGCATGGGGATTTTGAACGTCGTCAAAGAACTATTGAAGCAGTTCAAGCCCTAGACTACAATACGTTTAAAGAAGACGTCTCTGAGTTTTTCTCAAGACAAAATACAAAGCGCTTAGCCATCCTTGTCGAAGGTAAACAATCCAGTGACAAATCATTCGCCTACCGCTCGATTTCACTCGAACAGGCAAAAAACTTACCGCAATAAAAAGGAAAAATAAATTATGTTTAGTTATCTCTCCACCCTCGCAGTTTCACTCTATGCAATTACAGGCGGTCCATCTGTTGGAAAAACTTCAATCATAAACGAACTTGAAACGATGGGAGAGGTGATCTGCAGGGAAGCGGCTACCGATATCATTTCCCAATATCAATTAAATGGAGTTGCTCATCCGTGGGAACTACAAGGTTTCGAATCGGAAATCTACTTTGAAAAAGTAGCCAGAGAGTTAAGTGCACTGTCCAAAGCACAAGATCAAGGAAAGCAAAAGGTCTTTACTGACCGAGGGCTTCTCGACACCCTAGTCTACCTTGAAACCAACAACAAACTCGATACAGATGAATACGTTCAGGTATCAAATCATATTAATTCTCTAAATCTCAAAGACCACTATAGGGCTGTCTTTTTCGTTGAGCCCTATGCAGGCAGCGAATTCATTGCCGATGACACTGGAGTTCGCCATGAAGATACTACCGAAGCGATCCGACTAGGGATAGAAGCGAAACGCATCTATGCAAAGGCGGGGATTCCAGTCATCATCGTCCCTCCCCATATGACTCCTAAGGAAAGGGCCGACTTTGTCCTAGAAAAGCTCCACGCGCTCGAATAACCGCCTGGAATAACCATTTGTCTGAATAGTAGTTTAACCACTCGTTCGCTTCGCTCACTAGAGGCCACAGAGCTCGCAGAGAAAAAAACAACCTCTGTGAGCTCTGTGGCCTCTAGTGAGCGAAGCGAACGGAGGGTAGAAAAATTCTTAGGGTCAGCAGCTAGCGTTACTTTAGTGCAGCGAGGCTAAGCGCGCCTGTCTCAATCTCCTCTACCTTGCGAAGAACGAATTCTGCCCTTTCCTTCGGACTCATCCTTCCGGGCACTTCGATCAAACGTGAAAAATACTGGGAATAGATTTCGTAAGTCTTTTGAGTGAGTTTTTGAGCCTCATCGAGCTCCTCGTGCCGATTAAGATCCTTTCGATAATCCTTGGTAGCATCTCCCCAGGGCAACACCAAAAAGACCGCCTTATACCTTTCCTCAGGCTTCACGCTTTTGATGATTTCGTTTCCCTTTTTAAATTCCTCTGTTTGGAGTTTTCCTCGTACATCTAGATAGACAAACAGATCCAAAATAGCCCTGTCAGAAAAAACCCGCTTTTTCTTTAAGATCCTTGACTTTTCTAAGGTTTCATTTTCTCGATGAAGGGTACGATTTAAAATCGAGAGCTGAAAGTTGTCTTCTGCCCAAGGTTCTTTGACCCCCTCTTCCATTCGCTCAAATATGTAATCAGTGGCGACTTCCCGGACAGTAGTTTCCCCTTTTTCTTTAAGTGCCTCAATAATCGAAGTCTTGCCGACCCCCGGCCCCCCCACAATGCCATAAAGCGCTACAGGTAGGGACGAAAAAAACGAATTCAACATCAAACTTATTCCTCCATGTTCATATTATGAAAAATAGCATCTACATCATCGATTCCTTCCAACCATTCAATCAAAGCGAGGTTCTTCTCTCGAGTTTCTTGATTGCAATCGACCAAAACCTTGGGCACCATTTCTTGCGTGGCCTCTTCACATTTATACCCTAATTGCTCAATCCGTTCCTTGACAGAATAGAGTGAATCAAAGGGCGTTACAATGACAAACATCGACTCATTCTCGTCAAATTCTTCTGCACCCGCCTCTAGCACCTCCTCAAATAACCGATCAGGATCAACCCCCTCTTTTGCAATTTGAATGATCCCCTTCTTATCGAACTGAAAAAGCACGGCCCCAGGAGTGGCTATTGTTCCTCCGCGCTTATTGGTAGCGATTCTTAGATCGGATGCCATGCGATTTTTATTATCCGTCATCGCCTGACAAATAATGCCTACTCCACCATGTCCATAGAGCTCGTAAGTAATATCGTCGTAATCGCCCTGTTCCGCTGATGAAGCCTTTTTTATGTTCCTCTCGATATTCTCCCCAGGCATATTCGCAGCTTTAGCCTTTTGTAGAACTAGGCGCAACCGTGCATTGGTCCCAGGATCTGGCCCCCCAAGCTTTACCGCTACGATCACCTCTTTTGAAATTCGAGAAAACAGCTTTCCCTTTTTTGCATCCGCTTTGGCCTTTTGGTGTTTAATATTGGCCCATTTACTATGTCCTGCCATTCTTTCCTCAGTCTATTATAGTTTAAGCTCCATCATGATTTTTGCCTTATAGGTCCCGTTAGCCTCTTTGAGAAACCGTTCATGGGTTGCATAATGCTTAAATCCAAAACGCTCGTAGAGAGACTTTGCTGGATTGCCTTCATACATCTCTAGATGGAGGAGTTTAATTCCAAATTCATTCTTTGCCTTATCAATAATGTGAGCAAGGAGTTTGCTTCCTAGTCCCTGGCCACGATACTCTTTGCCAATCACAATAGCAAATAATGCCTGTCTTTTAAGCTTTTCATAGGAGCTTACATAGACAACGGCAAGGCCCGCAGGCTGTTTGCCCACCTCTATAGTGAAAACCGATCCCTGCCTCATGTAAAAGTTCCAAACCCTAAGAGCATCGGACACCTCTTTCGAATTGCTCATCGGATAATAGAGTTGAACCTCAGGTTCATTGAGGATTCTTTCCAAAATGGGGGTATCACTCTCCATCATGGGACGTATCGATATCAGTTTTTCATCTATCATAAGACACACTCATAAATAAGTCTTGCATGGGGTCCATTTGGAAGGTCAATAAAATTCTCTTGTCTAATGATTTCCTTGAAGCCTGTACTATTGAGGTCTTTAATTAATCGACATCCTTCGAATACCTCACAATGCATTGATTCGAGCCTAAATCGGACCTTGGCCAGATGCTTAATGTTTTTCAAGAGGGATTCTTCCACCCCCTGCCCCTGATATTGAGGTGAAACAATGAAGTAGACCATACAAACATGGGCCACTTTGATGTAGGGCATCAAATAGATAGTGGCCACTCCTACTGGTTCTCCCGCGTAGGTGGCTGTCAAACTGGCGTTAAACTTTGAAAAACCAATCCAGTTTTTTACGAAAATATCCTGATCCGCTTCACTACTTGGTGGGTACCAAATGCCCACACTAGGGTCTTTCAACCAACGTTTAATCAATTCACCATCCGAAATTTCACTATAGCGAATATCGTAATCTTTAGATTCCGTAAGTAGACTCATAAGAACTCATCCCAGTTCAACCAAACTGCTTTAAATAGGCGTTAATAAAATGATCGATCTCTCCGTCCATAACAGCGATGATATTTCCATCTTCGACTTTAGTACGCGCGTCTTTCACAAGCGTATATGGTTGAAACACATAGCTTCTAATCTGAGAGCCCCACCCAATTTCCTTCTTCTCTCCACCTATGATTTCTAAATTCTTCTTTCTCTCTTCGAGTCTACGCTCATATAGCTTTGCTTTCAACATTTTCAAGCAAGTCTCACGGTTTTGAATTTGACTTCTCTCTTTTTGGCATGATGCGACTATCCCTGTAGGGATGTGAGTCATTCGAACGGCCGAATCGGTTGTATTGACGTGCTGACCTCCCGCACCAGATGATCGGTAAGTGTCGACTCTCAGGTCCTCGGACCTTATTTCAATATCGATATCTTCATCAATTTGGGGCGAAACATCGACGGAAGCAAAGCTCGTATGCCTCCTAGCATTGCTATCAAAGGGAGAAATCCTGACTAGGCGATGTACCCCCTTTTCAGCCTTACAATAGCCGTAAGAGAACGGCCCATCTACCTTGTAAGTAATATTTTTAATCCCTGCTACATCGCCATCTAAACGGTCTATTTCTTCAAATTTATAACCTTTTCTTTGAAACCATCGGGTATACATCCTTGCCAGCATTTGAACCCAATCGCAAGATTCTGTCCCCCCAGCCCCTGCATTGATGCTTAGGTAACAACTATTTTTATCCAGCTCCCCTGATAACATTTTTTTAATTTCAAGATCATTCAAGATCTTTTTTAATGACCCTACTTCCATCAATAGCTCATCTAGAAAAGCCTGATCATTTAATTCTTTAGCTTCATCAGCGAGTTGTGAAATATTTTCTGTGCCTTGAAAAACTTTTTCAAAAGGCTCTATCCATTCTCTCAAAATATTCAAGCGATCTATAATTTTTTGAGCTTCATTTTGATCATCCCAAAAATTTTGTTCGCTCATTTTTTTTTCTAGATTTAATACTTCTTCTTTTTTTGAACCAATGTCAAAGAAACCTCGACAATTCGTCACTTCTTCTTTTTAAATCGCGTAATTCAAATGTTAAATCGTCAACTTGCATTGTCTAATTCCTTTTAAATTCTAGAGAATCTCCAAGTTTAGCGAACAAACTTTGAATTGTCAAAAAATAAGAGTCGGCAAATTTTTTCCTCTGCAAGAATTAAAAATTTTATTGGTTTAATAAACCCTTAATCCCCTCTTTACATAAAAGGCTTTTCGTTTATAATTGATTGTACTTGCAAAATGCAAAGTGTTTGAAAAAAGACAGTTTAGGAGGTAATACCATGTCAATTGAAGGAGTTTGTTCATCTTTGGGTAACACCCTTGATGGTGCTTGGGAATCAGTGAAATCTGGTGCTGGAAAAGTCGGTGACTTCTGTGGCCGTGCTGCAACAAGCATTAAAGGGTTTTGGAATGATACAGTTTATCCATTCATCCAAAGAATTATTGATGCTGCAAAAGATTATTTCTCAAGAGCTAAAGAGTGGGCGCAAGCCAACCCAGATACAGTTAGAGCTGTTTTAGTCACTACTGTTGTTTCAATCATTACAACTGCACTATTTATGAGATGCTGCTGCAGTAGCGATGAGTCTAAGAAGAAAGGTGACGAGAAAGAAGACAAAAAAACTAAAAAATATTAATTCTTTTAATCTTTACTTGATAAGGCGGTGTAACTCTAGGGTTACGCCGCTTTTTTGTTTCAATTCAATTTTATCCTGATTCAAAACATAATTCCAAAAGGGAGGCTCTTTGCTTAAAAGGGGCTGAGAGTGCCATTCAAGCCTTCCATGAAGCCCTGATGCGATCATTAGAGTGTCGTCGGGCACCTTGATGTGGAAAGCCTCAAAAATCCCGATATCTTCGGCTATAAGATGAGCATTCTTCCCGAGTGATATATTCACTTCTCCCTGCACTTGGACGTTTCTAAAAGAGCAAGAGCTGCTCTCTACCATCACGTAGGGGGTTTCAATGTGCAGCGACCCATCGAGACGAAGATTATCTAATGAGACTTCTGCAATTTCCAAATTTAGTGTGGAACCTCTAGTGATCTGCCCTCCACGGATTTTTTGTCTGATGATCGGATACAAAGGCCCTAACGCAGGATGATAGGAAAAATAGATCGGGGGGGTCTTATGGTCCCATTTGGGCAGGGTAACTTTACAACTTTTTAATAGCCCATAGGCTTCTTTCATTAAGGCATAAAATGCAGATTCAGGGGTTTCTCTAATGTCGTCGTCATTTTCTTGCTTTTGCCTTTTGATTGCAGCGAGCGTTTTTTCCCGTTTGTTAAAGGTGACAAAGACCGAATTTTCTTCCATCATTTGTATCGAGTCAGAGATATTTTGCATCGTAGACTCAAGACGGGCGCTTGACCGGTTGTCCTTTTTTGTCTTAAAGTTGAGAATTAAGCCGGGAAAGGGGTGCTTTCTCTGAGCAGCTTGAACGGTATCTAAATCGACAAAAAGAGTATTTGCGTTGGCGGGGAAGCTTTTTTTACAATCGATCTTTTCAAGCGCAGAAAAGTCACAATACTCAATGTTAGAAATCGCCCGTCTCTCCTTCTGGTAATGATCCTTGAAGACCTTGACGACGTTCACCCCCTCATGCATTTGAACCACACGGGGGCAAGAGGTAAACCCGAACTTTTTCTGGTGAACAAGACCATATCCAATCAGTGCAAGGATCCCTGAATCCAACCCTGCTACTGGGTTGTTGATCTGCCGAACAACACCCTTTGTCACTCCCCTCATCTTAAAAAAATCAAACGTGTGGGTCTTGTCAAGAAGTCGCCATAAAACCCCATGACCTCCTGGGCGAAAAATCACTTCGCCATTCTCATCACATATCCAGTTCCCTTTAAGATCAAACGTGGGAACTGAGGGTTGAATCACAATTCTAACCAGCTGTGGTGAACGACCAAACCAATGATTCTCCTCACAGATCCCTTTGATCTCTTGGTAATTGTTCTTTTCAAGGGAAGTCATGACGACTATGGGAGTTTGAATTCTCACCCCAAAACACTTGTAGTAAAGGTACTCTCTTGCCTCTAAATCACGAACTAGCCTTTCGAGAAGAGTCCACCCACCAAAATTAAAACAAGCCGCCGGATATTCCCTCTTTGTTTTAGGATCTTTTAATCCCAGGCGATCGGCAGCTCCTCCGCAAGGCCATATCTCACAAAGCTCAGGGAGGCCCCGCAATCCTTCTACAATGTAGTGGTCTAGCTCTTCGCTTTCAATATGAAGATCAAACTTTTTAGGCGGCTCGATATCATACACTTGCGAGTCTGATTTCTCTGCAATTAACTCTTTAATCGAGGATTGGTACCCGAATATACCTCCGAGAGAATAGTAAAATTCATTCATCTCATACAATTTTTCGGCCAAATTTCTCAAATAATCAGGGGTAGAATTCGCAATAAGAATCTCTTCTTGCCCAATCACCACTGCCATGAAGAGAACTTCGCGAAATTTTGGCTCTAATGTTTCTATTCTCTCAGATATTTCAGGATATCGATCCATAAATGATTGAACAGCTGGCGACTTCGCTAATAAGGCATGGTCATTTTGACCTATTTGAAACTTCAGAGACAACGACTTTTGATCAGACATAGAAGTATTATTTCGGATCGTAAATGAAAAGACAATACTT
>JAJZEO010000087.1 GCA_021847505.1 bacterium | reverse complement strand
AAAGCGATCGATATCCTCGATGAGGCGGGAGCCAAAGCCCGCATTTCGATCATGCATCAACCCCAAGAGCTTGCTAAATATACCACTGAGATCGAGGAAATTCGTCAAGCCAAAGAATCCGCCATCGGCCATCAAGAATATGAAAAAGCGGCTAAACTACGCGATAAGGAAAAGAAACTCAGAGACAGCCTTGATCAGATTCGAGAAGAGTGGGAGAAGAATAAAGAGGAACAGAAAGTTATTGTCGATATAGAAGATGTCGCCTCAATTGTCTCAAAACAGACAGGTATTCCGATCACACGATTAACAGAAGCTGAGACATCGAAGATTTTGAATATGGAAGCGACGCTTCAGAAAGACATTGTGGGGCAAGAGGACGCAATTAGTATTGTTTGCAAAGCCTTGAGACGTTCTCGTGCTGACATTAAGGATCCCAACCGTCCTATTGGTGCCTTCATCTTTTTAGGGCCTACGGGGGTAGGAAAGACGCTCCTTGCCAAAAACTTAGCGGTCCATCTATTCGGAGGCGAGGATGCTCTCATCCAAGTCGACATGTCAGAATACATGGAGAAGTTTGCTGTCAGCCGAATGACAGGTTCTCCTCCAGGATATGTAGGACACGAAGAAGGGGGCCAGCTTACTGAACGAGTCAGGCAGCGTCCTTATTCTGTTATCTTGTTTGATGAGGTGGAAAAAGCCCACCCTGATGTGATGAACCTTCTTCTTCAGATTCTCGAAGAGGGACGACTCACCGATTCGCTAGGCCGTAAGGTCGACTTTAGAAATACGATCATCGTAATGACTTCAAACCTCGGTTCAGACTTGATCCGCAAATCAACTGAGGTGGGTTTTGGCGTCGAAGTAGATAAGATCGATTTTGATGCGATGAAAGACAAGATTGATAAAGCCGTGAAAAAACATTTCAAGCCTGAGTTCATCAACCGTCTTGATGGTGTGGTCATCTTTAGAGCCTTTGATAGACCTCACTTGATTCAAGTGATTGATTTAGAGGTAGACAAACTACAAAAACGACTCATGAAGAAGAACATCTTCCTCACGATGACCGATGAAGCAAAGGACTTCCTTGTTACCCAGGGATTTATGCCGGAAATGGGAGCGAGGCCCTTAAGAAGAGCTGTTGAGCAACATCTTGAAGATCCCCTTGCTGAGATGCTTTTGAAAAACCCAGACCTCTCAGCTACTTTTGAGGTCGTATTGAAAGATCAAAAGCTCGACTTTGTTGTTAAAGAGATGGCTCCCAAGCCCTTAGTTATTGATACCGATACCTCCAAAGCCACCTTATAATTCATGAAATAGGGCTGCTAGTTCTTTACTTTTTCTCCTGGATTGTTTAGACCGTTCCTCTAAATTTTCAATCGCATCCCTAGGAGAACTTCGTATGGACACAGTGCAAGGATTTTCATTTGAAACCGTTTGTGAGGCTTATCGATTAACTTTGGACAATTCACCTTTGGTCACAACTTGCGTGAATGCAGCAACCAAAAGGTTCATGAGTGTACTAAATTTTGATGATCTTGGCACGTCTTTCCAAAGCAAAATGCTAGGAATTCTAAGAGAGCATCTGATGACTACCTCCCAAAGGGATGCTTCTACTTTATGTGCGGGTAACCATACCGCCGAAGAAATGAAGAGGGTTATTACTAACTTAACCTTTGCTCTTTGCGAAGCCGAGAAAGAAGAATCCTTTGCTGATAATCCTTTGTATAAAACCCATCTCGTCTTTACACTTTATACAATCGCAGGCAATCTTTCTCTAGGAGAGACCTTTAGTTCTGATTGGTCCGACCGTCTACAAGCCCTGAAACAAACAAGGCTTAGTCCTGATCAGAAAGAATTAGAAGAAAAGCGCCAGAATGCCCTGTGGCACATTTTTCTAAGCGGAGTTCCAGCTTCAGCGTAGATTGATTGAAAATCGAAGCAATCAACTGCTATATAGCGCGTTACGTCTTTACTTTTTCTCTCAGCTTATTTAGAATCTCCTTCTAAATTTTCAACCCCTACGCTAGGAGAGCATAAATATGGACGCAGCTCAATCGGCCCCATTTCGTGATGTTTGGGATGCCTATCATATAATTTTAGGCAAATCCCCCGATATTGACCCCTTTGTCAGTAAAACGGCTTGTGAGCTAATCCAAGAGTCGAGGGAAAGACTGACTTTTGAGGTAGCAAAAACACGTCTCTATGCTTTCTCCTTAACTCTCCTTAGGCAAAATTTGATGGCTACCTCACAAAGGGAAGCTTCTACAGAACTCACACCCCAGAAGAGACAGGAAGTTCTAATCAACTTAACAGCGGCTCTTGACGAAGCCGAGAAAGAACCCGATTATACCAGAAATTCTTTGTACAAAGTCCATCTCATCTTTACTCTTTCTGCATTCGCAAATGACCCCTCTTCCCAAACGCCCCTTAGCTCTGCCTGGAACAGACGAATGTCAATCATGAACCTATTAGAATTTGAACCGAGCGAAGTTGCATTAGCTAGAACGCGCGAGTCCATTAATAAAAAGATTTTATCGAAACAAGCTTCCCCTTCTGCTTAGAGGGGATAGCTTAATGTGTCAAAGGGTTGAAACGCCTTTACTTTTTTCCATTAGCTATTTAGAATCCTTGTGTGGATTTTGAATTTTTCCAAAAAGGAGTCTATTTCCTGTGGACGGTGTTGCGACATTTGATTTTTATTTTTCTGCCTATCAATCTCTTGCATCAAATGATCCTGAGGCCATCAATCTTGCTACGATTCATGCCCACGAAGTTCAAGATGCCAGTGATAATTCCTATAATTTAGAGTTCATAAGAGCGGTAATTTGCGAACTAGGAGCTCGCAGCCTAAGACAAAGTCTTATGACTTTTTCTCAGAAAGATGCGGCTACCGTATTACGTCGTCAACATACTAGTGAAGAAACGGAAAGAGTCATTTGGCAACTCACTTATGCTCTTCAAGAAGCTGAGAAGGAGACTGACCATCTGGACACCCCCCTCTATAGAATTCATTTGATAGTGACTCTTTCGATCGTCTTCAACCACAACCCCGCTGAGGTTCCACTCAAACCAGAATGGGACAGCTATGTTGTTAAAATGAACCAATTGCAATTGGGTCCCGATGAAGGTCGGCTAGTTCAACTGCGAGATAAGATCAATTGGAGAATTTATCTTAACCAACCCCCATCACCTTAGTAGGAGCAATAAAAATGGAACGTCTTTCTGCCTCCCCTACATTTGCAGAGCATGAAGCTTGGTTACTAGACCTTCACGAGCCTGATCCGGAAATGCTTCATTCTCTACAGCTAGCCACTGCTTCTATGTCCAGAACAGCTCCTGAACGTGCTAAAGCAAATGTACTCGGACAGATTGTTTATGTCAGGTGTTTACTTCTTGAGTTAAGCCAAATGTACGATCGCGAACCTGATGCCACATCTCAACGCTTAAGTGGATTAAGACAGCTTCGAGTCAACCTAATTGCACTTAAAGATGTAGGTTGCTACACAGCGCAAATTGATGAAATTGCTCGTCTGATCCCCCCATTTTTCCGTGCGATTAAAGCCCTTCCACCCATCAATCAAGTACCTAGAAAACTATCGGCAGGTTTTCTTGAGTGGCACATTTCCCGTATCACTGCGATCGAACAAGAACCCTACTCTCTTAACTACTCAATATCATGGACGCTAAGATCTAAGGAGCTTAAATTTCACGAGACCAGCCGAGATCTGATCCACTCCTTTGTTGAAGAAGCGGTGGCTAGCGCTGAAACAAGTTTAAGAAGAAATGAACCAGTGGAAATTTCAGACCATTTGATGACACTTGTTCAATTTATAATTTTGAACCAAAGATGCTGTGAACTTGACTTGTTTAGACAACTTTTAGATAGAATCGATATTGGCTGTGCAAAGATTTCTCCTACTGAGGTGAATTTTTTTGAACTTTATGACCATACGTCTTATTTTTCACTCAATTTACCCCACCTTAATCCTTAACATTTTTTAGGAGGTTTTTATGGATTCCGTTTCATCTTTTTCGCCCTTGGAGACGCGCTTTCTGACAGAACAAACTCCTACAGATGAAGATATAGCACGAGTTGATGAATTTTCAAGAACACTTCCACTACGCGCAGAGCAACGAATAAGAGCTAATGCCTTATACGAACTTCTTCATATAAGGGGTCTTCTTCGTAGATTTGTCACTAGTATTGCTAATGAAGCTGCAGACCCTTCAACCCCTGCAATACTTATCAAAGCCATATCCCAAATTTGTCATATTCCATTTGGTCGTGGTCTTCCCTATGAGGAGCAATTTGTCGCCCTCTCTCAGCTAGCAAACAGAATTCGAGCCTTGTACATGCAATTGGTTATTCTTAGTTGGGAGGTCGAAAGTCGGAGAGTAGAGGGAGCTACTCGTATCTACCCCAATGAATTTGAATTCCATCATTCTCACATAACTGCATTATCGGAGTCTTTAGGAAATTCACCCCATCCCCTACTAGCTCCCATGTTAAAGAAAAAAAAGGAGCTACACCATCGAAATTTTAGTTTGATTCTAGATAGAGTTGAACGGCAAGCCATGCATCAGGCGCTCATAGCGCACATTTCTTCAGCTGGAGGGATCGATCGATCTCTTCTCCCCCA
>JAJZEO010000026.1 GCA_021847505.1 bacterium | reverse complement strand
GCTACAGCGGCAATCTTTAAACAATCACTCCTCGCTAAGGGAATACCCTTAGCTTCGTCGTGATCGTTTAAATTTTGCTCGCTTCGCTAGCGCCTATGAGGGAAATAAGTAGCCAACCGGGTTTTAATGAATCTCCAAAGACCGAGAAGAAAAGATCGACATCATCGACAGGATAAAATAGATAATGGGATTGTTTGGCCTCTTCAAGATCAGGCCGTTCATAACGGTTCAGGTAAGCACCCTTGCCTTGCTCTTCACGCAACTTTAGCCGCCCCTGCTTGGTTACAAAATAAGTGTCGGTTTGGACAAGCATTTCTGCAAAGTAGGGCTTTAGCTCCTCTTTGAGAGGCTCCATCTCTTCATGATTCAGCGCTATCTTGACTTCCAGGTTTTTCATGGTTTCAACAGGCCCTCCCAGAAGATGGAAGGCGATCAATGAAAAACAGACGAGAGATTTGAAGAAGACGTTCATTTGCAACTCTTTGGTTGTTAATTGAGTAAGCAAACTATACAGGACGCTTAGGTTTTTAAAAACGCCTTTCTTCTAGCTAATACGAGAGCACCACCCAACTTTGAGTGTTTCAACCAATCTTTCATAGTAGTAAACGTGGCGGTGACTTTGAGAATATCCCTTGGAGGAAATTCTTTTCCCAAAGCGGCTTCATCGGTCTTAATTTTAGCAAGCAATGCCCTATACCAGGCTAAGAATTGTGAGGATAAGTCGTCTATCTGGAGAATTTCCCAACCGGTTTCCTCTAGATTTGTTGTTAATGAGGAGAGTGTCATAGGAAACATCGACTTGCCGGCAAGATCCTTTTCAGGAAAGGAGGATTTTTTAATCGTATAATCGAACAAGGCTAAAAGAGCTCCTGGCTTTGCCACCGTTGAAAGAGAACCCAATAGCTTACGTTTGTCTTCAATGGCATAGATTACGCTAAACAACGAGATGAAAGAAAAGAACTGAGGAACAAAGAGGGTTGAAACTTGGGTTGCATCGGCGCAATAAAAGGGTATCTCAGGATAATGTTGTCTTGCATAATCTATAGAAGACCGGTCAATATCAACCCCATGGATGGAATGAAAACCATACTTGTGCATTTGGTCAATAGTGCCCCCGAACCCACATCCTAGGTCAAGGCAAGGCCCCTCCTTAATTCCGGGAGAGAGTGCCAAAGCTTTTTGTGTGAAAGAGCAATTACAAAATGGCACAGTTCCCGATGAGTGTAAGTTTGATCATATTGTGGGTGCAGTTCCGATGAATTCTCTTCCCAGTGCAGAGGTGGTAAGTGAAGTTTTTCAAGCTCACGTGGACCTTCTCAAACCGAGAGGGAAGTTTTATAGCGTTGAATATGTAGGGACATCGACTCTTAAAGAGTGGTTGACATTTTGGGGGCGGGAAGTGGCTATAAAAGTTGTTGCAGCTAAGAAAGCATTTTATCGGGATCATCATTCAGCCCCTGTCATTGTGTGGCGAAATTTTCCTCCTGCCCGCGTGCATCGTATGCAGCTAGCAAATTAATTCCTCTTTTGTAAAAAAGAAAAAAGCGTTAGCCTGCTTTGAACCCATCCTGATAGATGGGTTCTTCATCTTGTTTTTATTTAGGGGGCAGTATGACTTGGAGTGTTTTAAACATTGACGAGCTTAAGAAAGCGGTGGTCATTGAAAAGCCGTTTCCTTACTTTGTCATCGATAATATCATTCGTCCTGAGGTGCTCACCGAAGTCGTTAGGGGATTTCCCCAAATCGAACAAAGAGGAAGCTTCCCTATAGACGCGTACCCCTTTTCGGGAAAATTTGAGACATTCATTCAAGAGCTGCAACGGGAGGAATTAAGGGATCTTATTGGGGAGAAATTCTCCATGGATTTAGAAGAGAATCCCTCTACGATTACCCTCAAAGGTTTTACGACTGAAAGAGACGGGTTGATTCATGTCGATTCCTCAACAAAGCTGATCACTGTATTAATCTATTTGAACCTTAATTGGCAAGCTGAGGGGGGCAAGTTAAGACTGCTTTATAACAATAAAGATCTTGAGCCTTATGCAGCAGAAGTAGCCCCAGAAGCAGGCCGTTGCTTGATATTTAAAGTGACTAAAGATTGCTGGCATGGTCATGCGCCTTTTGTAGGAGAAAGGCATTCGATTCAATTGAACTATGTGACGAGCGAAGAAGCACGCGACCGACATTTAAAGCGGCACCGTTTTAGCGCCTTTATGAAGAAAATCTTCTCCAAGGATCGAGAAAAAGAGCCTGCCTATTAAAGCTCGGTTGGCTACTTCACTTTTGGAACGACAGGGACGAACTTTTTAATGTCAGACATAGAAAAACCTTTTGGGAGGTCTTTTTCTGAAGCCTGTGGCCATGGGATGGTTTTTCCGAAGATCCAGAGCTCACCTCTAACCATGAGGTTGTTGCCTTTACGCCAAAGCTCAACATTGTAGACTTTCCCCTTTTTGGGATCAACGATACTACCCCTGTACTGATTCCCATCTTTCTTTACGACATTGTAGACGAAATCCATTCCGCAATAAGGGGGATTTCCTACGATTCCGGGGGCTTTGTCCTTTGGATTTAAAATGCTGTCATTGACCTTGCCATTGTCATCATAGGTGACAATCATCCTTCCATAGTACTTGTTGTCATATTCATAAATGGCTACGAGACTGCGCGGCTTATCGGAATACTGGTCTCGACTTTTCCAAAGCCCGGTGATCCCATCCGATGAATTTGAGGGGGCGGGGGCAGAACAAGACTGAAACATAGTTACGCAAGCGAGCAGGAAAAGAAGCCTCTTCATCAGCTCTCTTTTTGATAGACTTTAAGGATTTTTTGGGGGGTTACGGGACGATCCCCAGGTCCTGTTTTTGTCCTTTCGATCTTTTGGACCACGTCGGGGCTTTTAGTCACTTCTCCAAAAATGGTATGACGTTGGTTTAGCCAAGGGGTGGGCGCTGTGGTGATAAAAAACTGGCTTCCATTAGTGTTAGGACCTCTGTTGGCCATGGCAAGAACTAGAGGTCGGTCAAATCGAACTGTTGCTGAGACTTCATCACCGAATGTCTTACCCCAGATCGATTCTCCTCCTGCGCCAGTGCCAGTCGGGTCGCCACCTTGAATCATGAAATCCTTAATTACACGGTGAAAAATGGTTCCATCGTAGTAGTGTTTTTGCACCAGGCCTAAAAAGTTTTCACATGTTTTAGGAGCTACTTCAGGGTTAAGAGTTACCTCGAAGATTCCCTCTGTGGTTTCAAAAACAACCACGGGCTATTTATCTATTGTCATAGGTGTCACATCTTCTCCATAAGCTAAACTAACACATAGCGATGAAATCAGAGCGAAAATCTTGAAAGACACAATCTCTCCTCCGTTAACTAGTGAAGGACGAGGATATCATATCGGTCATTAAAAGACTATTGTCAGAGAAAAAAAATGAGTAGACCCGAAATTATATACTTATTTTAATAGTGTTTTTACAGAAAGGGGAGTTCGATATGAGGTTAGCACCAATCATGGTTGTTTTTTCACTGAGTTCGTCTATTTACGCGCAAGAAGCAGCGCCATCTGCAACACCTCCTTCGGCAATTTTGTACAAATGTCCCCCGCCTGGCCCTTGCTCTAGTAGTGTGGCCTTTGATGTTTATGGCCAATGGCTCTACCTGCAACCCAATGGGAGCAATCTTTACTATGCCGCCGAAGCCTTTCCCTATGACTTAAGCATTGCGGATCCCCCTGTTTCTCCTAATTGGCAAATTTTTGAGATTGATCCTGGTTTTCAATCAGGTTTTGAAGTAGGGATCAAATGTCTTATGTTGAACAACGATATAGGTATTGAGCTCAATTGGGAGAGTTTGCACGGCAGTGATACTAATTCTATGAATGTCACGCCCCTTTCTTATGGAACGGGAAACATGGTGGGCCCCATTTATGACATTGGCCCAAATTCTTCCTCCTATAAATCGGCAAAGGGCAAGGGTGTATTCAAATTTGATGAGGTAAATCTATTAGCAGGAAAATCGATCTGTTTTGTTAAAAATCTGGTGCTAGATCTCGATTTGGGGGTTAGTTTTGTTTCAATCGAGCAAAAAACAACATCTACCTATTCAAATGTTTGAGCATCAACAAGTAGAACTATTTATTCAAGCCCCAATGCATGGCGAAAATGGGCCTGCGATGTGGCATACAGGGTTTTAACGCGCCCCTCAAGGACTTCTTGGACAGAGCCAACAATTTTCAAGACAGCCATAATTTCCCATCCATAAGAGCTTTGTTTATAGATTTCAAGAAGAAAGAATGAAGGGGAGGCGGCCTTGCATTGACCATTCCGAATCGGAGGTGAAGAGGCGCTATTTCAGAACTTTTGGCTGGAAATATCTATCTGGTAGGTGGCTAATGAAGATCAAAGTGCGTGTCTTGATGCAAAAGCCCTTGAAGAAGTGCGTGACGAAATCGGGGATGTTTTCGTGAATCTAGTATACCTCTCCTGCAAACTAGGGATTGACCCTATCGGTGCAGCTTACAAAAGCTCATTAAGATGGAACTAAGAGCATTTTTCTGATTTGGGTCTAGGCGAGCAAGACTCCTATCATAAATGGTAGAGTTGACCGAGAGGTTGATGAATACCGGTAAAGGGCAACGGC
>JAJZEO010000092.1 GCA_021847505.1 bacterium | reverse complement strand
TTAATAGTCTTTTAAAATTTTATACTTGGATAAGATGTAAAAAAAATAATTTTAAATACTGAAAAGTAATGAAATTTTCTGTATAATACTCGAGAATTAATATGGGTTTATTATGGATCATAGCGTCTCTGGGGTTGAAAAAAGCTCGAATTTACCCGATTGTTCGGGGGAAGCACCCTCTGTAGGGGAACCTGCAGAACTCTCCGCCCCTCTCCCCACACCCCCTAATCCAGCTATTAAGGGGCCTTCCCCCTCTTCGATTCCTCGAACAGATCATAAAGTCAACGTCGAACTTCTTCAATTTCTCTTATGCGACTATGTCGGCGGTGGAAAGGGGAAAAGTTTTGAGGCAGCGGTCCTGTTTCTTAGGCATTATATTGATCGGTATGTGAGCCAATATCCTGAAGATCTTGATGCTCGAAAGATTCAAAGAGCCCTCTCTGAAGCATTTTATAGCCTTCCCGGGGAGGATGTCCCCTTGTCTGAGGTGGTTGATGAAATCGTGAAGAAAATTAGTGAGGAAGGGTATCTGGTCATGGGCGGAGGTATTCAAGACGGGGATGGTGGTGGTCATGCGCTCATGTACGAGTTTGTTTTGCAAGAGGATAAAACAGTCACATTTCAACTGACGAACTCGGGAGATGGATTGCAATTTCATCCCCGCTACGAAGGGGATAAACGTAGGAAAAGCTACTACCGTACCTTGGTTTTTTCTGGAGCTAAGTTAGAGGATTTGCAGAGAAGCCAATTGATAGAATATCTGGTCAGTTTTCGAAGAGGGCGGGTTGATCTTTGTCTTTTGAAGGACCAATTGAAATCGTGGCAACCAAAACGGTTGAATATTATACAGCTTTATGAGGTGTTATTACATCTCTGGCCGGGGAAACAGGCATTTTCTGCAACCAACCCTGGGGGTGCCCAGAGGGCAGAGAGTTGCTCTCTTCAAGCCGTCATGAAGTGGACGAATCAGATCTGTGAAAACGGCCAACATCCTTTGCTAAACATTTGGGTTAAGTCGGCGGCTTTTTCCGATTATTTAGACAATACCGATGTATGTAGCTCGCAGCTGATTGGTGATGCGCTTAGAAAAATGAGTACGCATATTGATAAAATGGATAAAAGAGGTGAGCTTTCAGATGATATATTTGCATGGTGGAAAGAAATCTCTCAAAGAGCGGTAGAGGTGAAGGGAAGGGCAATTGCCTTTGAGGTAAGCGAACGTGAAAAACGAGCACTTTCTACCGCGGAAAAGGGATTTGAGCTTGATCTCTTCAAGGTCGTACAATTAAAGCCTTCTGAAAAAGTTGGGGGGCCTGCCATTGTTGCCTCTTATCAATACCCCCATGCCTTTCCTGGAGAATCCGTTCCTTTTGGAGAGTTATCGAAATTAAGGGAAGGTTTCATTGCTCCTCCGTATCAGGAAATGGCACATCGTCTGAATTTCATTCGCCTTCTTCCTGATTGTAACCAAGAAGAACTATTTGAAGGAATGGACAAAAAAAGGGTGCTTACCGATCTAGGGGGCCTCTTTCAGCTTTTTTTCTCTGATTCTAGACCGACCTTGATGCATCTCCCAGATTCCTTCGTCGTTGATTTACTCAATGCGTGGATGATGATCTATGGGGAAGCTAAAAAAGAGGGAGCGATCTTCCCTGAGGTTCTCTTAGAATGGTTAAATGGTGTTTCCTTGCTCATAGGGGAATATTCTGGGGAATATTCGTTTGATTCACCCAGGTCGCAGAAGAGATGGCTTCTTATTGCTCGAATGGTCGCTCAAGAAAAGGTAGAACTACAAATACGGCTAGGTGAGGGGTATAGCCCTCCCCTCGACTATTGGACAATCTATGATCGGGATTTTGATGCGGGGAATTATCAGTGGATGCCTTTTGGTATCCAATTTAAATGGCAAGACCCGAGTCAATAAGGTGGCTTTGGGGCGGGAACAGCTCCTGTGAAAAAATTAAAACAACTTCCTGAAATGGCCCATTTCGCCAGAGCCGTCATGCAATCTCTACTCCCTCTTCGAATCGTAGAAACAGGCACCATAAATTTTGAAGATTTGTCTCCAGAACAACTAAACATTTATCAAGCCCACAAGATCGAGGGCTTTCATGACAAGGCTGGTGGAACGGAAATAGATCGCGAGATCGCTAAGTCGATCGATAGCTTTGGTTGCAGACTTCCTAGAGTTGCTTACTATGATGTCCTTAGAGAAGGATTGGCCGCCCTGTTTATTCTAGCCGATAGACATTTACACCGTATCTCCAAATTTGGGAGTGAGCCTAGATTAGCGCAAATTCTTCCTAATGAAGAAAAAGAGGTTGCTGCGAGAGCGTATTCTTACAAGCATCCTTGCCTTGATTTTTCTGCGCACATAAAAACAACGCGTATGGAGGATCCTTGCCAAGCTCCTGAAAGTCTTCTTCCTAAGAGTAAAGGCCAATTTATCGATTGCACTGACCTAAATCATCGTATCGAAACGGTCATTGCTACAACAGGAAAGTTCTTTTCTTTTATGACACCTGTTGAGGAGCACGAACTGATTACGTTTGTGCAGAAAGATCCAGCAACTCATGTTGCTGAACTTCTCACGTTTTTCCAAAAAAACCTCCACAAACTGGCTTCTGCTCAGTATCAAAGGATCTTTGAGCACCTTCTCTTCGGTCTAGAGGGGAGTAGACTTCTCGATCATCTACTTGAAAATGATCCAGACTCTCTCGATCTTCTCTTTCATTTTTTTGAGAATGGGTGTGACGAGTTATTAGAGAGAGCTCCTGCCGCGCAGGTTGCTTCAGCAACCCTCATGCATCTCCATTTGCGTCTTGCTTTGTGGGAAGGGGGTGGTCGCCGGTTTAAAACCTTATTTGGAATGTGGGAGCGTTTAATTGAGGCTGGTCAGAACAATCCTGTTCTGGGAAGTGCCTTGGGAGAGGCAGTATTCGCTGCACTTGCTTCGTTAGAATTTGCCTATCCCTCATTACAAAGTGAGCCGCAATTTCTTCAGCTAGTGACAACGACCCTCCTTCTCTCTTGTCTACCTGGGGAGTATATTCAAGTGCCCTATTCTGATCTATTGCTTCATTATGGCTATTTTTCCTTTAAGGCACTGATGAAACGAAGTTCTGATGCAATAGAGATCTGGGGGAGGGCTGCTGTTCGTGTTTTGGGGCCCCAACAAGGAGGTGCTTGCCATTGGATAGAAGAAAAAGATCTTCTTTTGGTCGGCTCTATAAAGATCAATCTACTCAAACGGACGATTGAAGGGGCAGATGAGTTAAGCATGCGGCCTCTTCCCAAAGAGATTATTCGGGACTGGGATTTTAAGAAGATTTTTGGCGAGCGGAATTTTTTGGCTCACTTTCGTGAGGAAAATAACCTACGTGTATACGCTTTCAAAACTATGGGAAGTTGTTATGAAGTTTCTATAGATGTAGCCGACGAGGTCGAGATTTATAAAGAGATCGATGGGGTCATGTGTCAACGATCCATGGAGACAGGACTCCCTTTTGGACACTATTTTGGGGAAGGCCATTTTTTTTGGAAACGGGGTGATGATCTTTTTTTAGAGGAGCAGAAAACAGGGCGAATCGTCGCAGCTGGCCGCAAAGAGGGGTTGTTTCGATTAGAGGGGGAAAAGAGTTCAGAAGAGGTTTTAGTCAAATTGGATGGCGATCAAGAGAGTTTTCTGAAAACTCTTTTGACGAGGGCAGGACTTCTTAATAAAGCCGTTATTTGGTCTTATGAAGGGTCTATTTGTCGCATCGAACTTCCTAAATTGGGGATTACGTTTTTCCAAGAAATGGTAGAGGGTCAAGAAGTGATCCACTGCCAAAATTTTCCCGGGTTTAACTTAGCAAAGGAGCAACGGGTCTCTTTTCTTAAAAACTTCTGTGGGGCATTGATTTTGGAAAATGGGAAAGGGCAGAAAAAAGTAGTGGTCCCTGTTGCTTTTATGAAAGATGGCGAATATGTGCCTTATGCTGAGAGAGCTATTCTTTCCTCGGAAAGTCATTCTCAAGATATTTATCTGACATTTGATTTAGAAAACAGCGAAGAGTTTCCCCTTCTCTCTCCCCATCCTTCCCATCATGGAGCGATTTTGTGGCTGATCTTTCTTTATCTTAGAACACGTCAATATGGGCGTGCATTAGCCCTCATTCAAGAGACAGATCTAACTAGCTACCGTTTTGTAGACTCATTGACTTTGAAGATTTTGAATGACCATGACTTCTGGCTGGACGAGGAAAAACACTTGGATGGGCACCCTTATGCAGTCAGCATTCGGTTGATGGTTCGTGCATGGGGTTATGCTCTTAATCATGGTCAAGAAGATCTAAGAAAAACTGACCTTGATAGCCACCTTCTTTTTGATCTTGATAGGTACCAAGATCAACCTCATGCACATGGGGTGTTTCGCCTATCTGAACCAACACTTAGGGGGCTTCTTGCCCGAGCGGAAAACATGAGGCACGATCCATTTTCCTATTCACCCTCTGGTAAATATTGTGGTTTAGATCGTATCGATTGTCCAGAGGCTCTAAGGAAAGAGATGGTCAGAGCCTATGATGAGAACCTTGTGCTCCCGGTCTTTTCTTGGGTATCCCCAGGGGAAGAATTTGTTCTCCATTTTCTTCGTAACTTGCAACTTATCCTTCAGGGAAGTAAAGAGGAAAAAGAGCCTCTCTTACGTCATCTCTACCTAACTTGTGACGACCCTAATCTGATGATTGGGAGTTTAAGCCGATTTCTCATCTTGTGTCATAAGAACCCTCAAATTGCACCGACATTTGATCAAATCTATCAGTTGTTTGCCTCTGACTCTCCTGATGGTGAGGTTAAAAATCGAATGAAGGCTTTTGTTAAAGGTCCAGAAAATAAGATGATTGAACCTTACGACTATTTACATGATCGAAAAAGTTATTTGGATAAAGAAAGTATACGGGGGGAAAAACCGATCCGTAGTCCCCGAGATCTGCCTTTAATGGAGGGGTTTTCCCCGCTCTTTCCGATCACTCTGCCTCAAGCGCCTCCTCCAGTCGATTTTTCCGCATTGGAGGGTGGTTTTGTCGCAAGAGAATCTGTTGATTTCGAACAAGATCTTGCAAGTGCGGGTGAATTGTTAACTTGGGCAGAAAGATTGTCTGAAGAGCTAACAGATGAGCCTGTCATTTGCGCTCAATTTAGTCGATTGAGAGAAGGGGCTAAAAAGCTCATAGGCGAATTGACCACTAGAGAAAAAAGCCGGGAAGTGGTCAGAGGTCCGGTAAACATAGCCACCTTCGACGAAGAAATTGCACGAAGGTCAAAAGAGCTAGAAGAAAGAGAGAAAGAGATTTTAGCCAAGGCCAATGATCTTCATGGTCATCGTGCACTCATGCTGGAATTTGGAAAAGAGCTTCGTACCCCTTTTACGATTGAAATACTTCTTATTGCTCTAGGGAGGGGAGATCTTTCCGCAATTCGCAATAGCAATCCCTCATTGACCAATGAAGAAATTAAAGAGATCATGCAGGAGTTGGCTAGGTACGCCTATCTTCGATCGGACCTACAGCAGCTTAAGCGTGCCCGTAAGAGCCTTGATGATTCTCCTGAGGACTATTTTATGCATGCAAGGGCAGAAAGAGCCTTTGATGGCGGTAAATATCCACAGCTGCTCGTTTTTGAGGTTCTCTCCGATGTAACCATAAGAAAAGAACAAGTTGAAGCACTTCTTTCATTAAAAGATTGGAGGCTTTTTGAGGCAAGAACAGGGTTTGGTAAGTCAAAAGTACTCTTGCCCCTCTGGCTCCTGATCTCAGCTCAAGAAAGTCTTGCGATTTTTATTTCCGATTCGACACTATTTGCTGAGCAAGAACGGTATTTACAAACGGTTTTGAAAAAGGGTTATCACTTCTTTGCGGTGACGATACCTTTTTCTAGAAACTCTTCTTCTTGTAGAGAGGAAATCCAGCGGATTGAGGAGAGATTACGCAAGGCAGAAAGAGAACGTAGGCCTGTATTTATGAGCGATCGGACCGCTCACAACTTATTTGTCTTAAAGCCTAAAGAATTAGCCCAGATGGGAAGCCCTGATCTGCCCGCTTTTTTGAGTCTTCGCAGATATGTGAGAGGAAAAAGAGTCTATGTTGATGAACCTCAAAAGGTGTTAAATGATATACAAGAGTCGAATTACTCAGTCGGTATGCCCACGTTCATTGAGACGAAGCGGCTAGAGTTTGAGGTAGAACTCTACCGACAGTTTTTTCACTCTATTGAAGGGAAATATCAAGTTGAGTTCTGGGACTCTTACGGAAAGCCGCCGCTTACAGAAGAGGTTTATCGTCGAGAAATTCTCCCTATTTTGCTTGAAAAATTTCCCGTTGATCCGGCCCATCTAGACTATCTTGCAGGCAAATTAAACTTTCAAGAGCAGAAAGAGTTTGAAGCTGCCCTTACAGATCCTTCAGTACGTCTTTTGCATGATCAACTACACTATTTTCTCCCGCAAACCATCCAAAGAAATTGCGCCGAGCATTATTCTCTCGTCGATCCTGAAAAAGACCGGACAGCCATTCCTCTTGAGGATGCAAGAAACCCGAAACAGGGCAACGAATTTGTTTCGATTGACCAGATGCTCAATTTCACTGTTCAGGCAAACTTAAAGACTCCCTTTTCTTTGGATTATCTGAGAGCTTTTTTTGATCAATTGGGGAAACTGGCAGGTGAGGAGACGGAAGCGACGGGTAGGGCAGTAAAGAAAACGAAGGCATACCGGCAGTTTTTACTTCTTATAGCTCATATGGCAGTCCCGCCGTCAGGACTTTTGACCATGACCTCAAAGGATCTAGAGAGGTTACACGAGCATATCAATACGAATATTTCAGCTAAGCTCAATCTGATTTTGTACGATGTTTTACCCAAAGTACGGCATTTTAATGAAAAAGTAGTGAGTACACCCCATCTCTTAGTCAATTGTTTTGATGATGTAGTGGGGGCATCGGGAACGTTATCGATGCAACATTTTCCGTATAGACTTCGTCTGGTCACTGATGAGCAGGCAATGGCGAAAACTGTGATGACACTTTTAAGGAAAAAGACCTCTATTTTAGCAATAGAAGATAGTACAAGACCACTCCATTCTTTAAGAGAGGGGTGTCCTGCTTCTTCTGTTATTATTGAAATTGGTGCTTCTTTACGTCAGTATCCAGATTTGGTGTCATTGGGAAGAGAAATCTTAGAGCTTTATCCTGAATTTGAGGGATTCGCTACATTTGATGACCAAGGTTATCCTGTAGTCATGAAGAGGGGATCAGGTCAATTTGTCGCAAAAGAGGTTTGTGGCATTGCGGCAGATAAACTATTCTGGTTCTTTGGGCAAAAAGATATCACAGGCCGAGATGAAAAACTTCCTCTCCATGCGCAAGCGAGCGTCTTTGTCAATGAAGAGACGACATTGACAAAACTCCTGCAGGGAATAGGTCGGATGCGAGGGTTTTTTAATGGGCAAACGGCAACTATTTTCATCGATAAACGAAGTGCCTTTCTCATTCGGCAAGTATTAGGCAGAGATGCGACCCAGTTACTAGATCTTGTGGAGTATTGTGTGTTGAGGGAAGGGCGAGTTAACGGCCTTGCCACCTCTCGCTCCCTTGTACTTCAGTCGGACGCCTTGATCGAAAACTTCTTTTGGGATGAGGCCTTAAGATCCACTGCGCCTGAAGAAGTGATCATCCAGCAGTTTAGGGAAATTCGAGAATATTTAGTCGAGTCAACAGAGGATGTCCCTTTACTACGTCCTAGCTTTACGATGGAACCAGTGGAAACATCCATCACTCTTCCTCTTCTTAGAGAGGCCTTTCAGAAAAAAGTTAAGGCCATTGTAGAAAAAGGTATCTGGAAACTCTCGACTATCGATCTAGAAGAGCTAGAAAGAAAGAGAAAAGCAGTGGAGGAGAACATGCTCTATCCGCGTAAAGTCTTCTTTCACCATGCGATCAATGCCACACAAACTGTAGAAACCACGGCAGAGCAGGTAGCGACAAGACAAGCTGAGACGTTTACACAGGCGGAAGAAGAGACAGAGGCAACGAGTGAATCCGAAACAATGGGCATGCAGTTTGTCTATGTCAATACATTAAAGGAGAAAAAGTCGATCCCTCATAAGGAAAAAATAACTCCTTATTCAATTTCTCAGATCTTTTCGCACAAGCGACTGGCGAAGTATCTCCCCCTCTTTGAAGGCATGGACTTGTGGATTTCGGAAAATGCTTTGACTACCTTTGAAGGGGATAGTCCCGATGCGCCTGGATTTGTGAATGGTTATATGAAGCCTCTTCATTATATCGCAGGGATGCCCGATGGGCGCTTGGTGATGATCGACTCGCAAGAGGCGGCAGAGATCCTCGAGAAAAGAGAGATTCCTTTCCTTTATCTCGTCAACCAGGGGCCGATTTTCATGAAAAAAGGGGCGAAGCTCCCTGGTGAGCTAAAGAAAATCGAAGTAATGGCCAAAATACTCAATGGAGATTTGAGATTGAATGCTGAGCAAAAAGAGTTGATGAGGGGTAAAGAGGAGATGCTTAAGCAGTTTGCTTCTGAGATACTCGTCCCTCTACATCCAGATCTTATGATTTCTATGGAATAAGGTTCCAGGTACACTCACCAAAAACGAGGTCGATGGTTTCGAGCTGGACGACGATTTTGCGTCCAAGGTGGTAGGTGAGCTGGGTGTCAGTGCCAGTAAAAGTTCTGTCTTTATCGTTGTATTGAAAATATTCATCTCCCAGCTCGGAGACGTGGATGCTTCCTTCATAGCTGATAAAGTCGAGGTTAAAGTAGACCCACTGTGGCTTAATATTGGTAATTGTCGCATCAAAGGTGATCTCTGGATCTTCCTCAGTGAGACGATCGATGTAACGCAATTTTTTTAGGCGCAGACAACTCATCTCGGCCCGAAAGCTTTTTCTTTCGGTATCGGAGCAATGGGCTGCAATGACCTCCACATCGGGATCGTAGTCTTTATCGAAGATCAGGCGATGAACAACTAGATCGGTATACCGCCTAATGGGGCTTGTAAAATGGGTATAATGTTCTAAATTTAGACCATAGTGGCCAATATTTTCTGCTGAATAGATCGCGAGTTTCATGGTTCGGATGTAGCGCTGGGAAAGCTGATCGACAAAGGGGGAGTTTTCAGCCTCTTCGAATAGGGCGCGAATGTTCTCTGTTGAACTATCTCTAGGAATTTTATAGCCCAAAAGACCTACTAGGGTGAAAAATTCCTCTAGATCCTTTTCATCAGGGACCTCATGAACTCTAAATAAACTTTGCTTACCCCTCTTCATTAATTCTATCGCGACCAATTCATTGGCTTTTAACATAAATTCTTCAACAAGCTGATGGGTAATGTCATAGGGAATCCACTCTTCGGTATAAGGAATTCCCTGATCATCCAAAACTAGACGAATTTCGGGCATCGATAACTCAACGCACCCGCGCTCTTTCTTTTGTTTTTTCAAATGCATGCAGAGCTCGACAAGAAGCTTTAGCAAGTCAAGATGAGGGGACTTAATTTTTCGATCCAAAACTTGTTTTGCTTCTTCATAACTGAACCGTTTTCGGCTTCTGATCAAACCTCTGACGATTTTGTAGTTTTTTAGTTCTCCTTTAGTATTAAATTCCATCAATACTGAGGCAGAATAGCGGTCTACGCCCTCTTTAATACTGCATAACTCATTGGAAAGCTGTTCTGGCAACATAGGAACCACTTTATCGACAAAATAGGTGGAATTGCCACGTGCGTAGGCAGACTTGTCTAGTTCCGATCCATCTTTCACGTAGTGAGAGACATCAGCAATGTGAATGCCCAAATGGTAACAGCCATTTTTGTCTTTTGTGATCGAAAGAGCGTCGTCGTAATCCCTAGCTGTTTTAGGGTCTATGGTGACACATTCAAGATCTCTTAGGTCGACACGATCTTTTGTTAATTTGCATTCAGGACTGAATTTACTAGCCTCCTTGAGTGCTGCAGGGGGAAATGTAGAAGTGAGTTCATATTCTTCAATCGCTACATCGGTATCAATTAATGCATCGTCGATCGAGCCAAAATATTTATGAAGGGTACATGTGGATAAGTTCTTACTGCGATTATCGACGTTAATAGAAACCCGGTCACCAATCGAGAACTTTTGTTTGGGGGACTTTTTTAACACGAATAATCGTTCTTCTCCCGCAGTGGGGGCAAAAATCATCGCATCGCCTTTCTCATTAAAGTCGACAACGGCACCTACCATTCGATTGCGGCCGCGCTTGGCGATCGACTCGATCACCCCCTCCCATCCTTTTTGGCCCTTTCTTAAAGAGGTGACGATGACGAGATCGCCATCGATGGCGCTATTGAGCTTAGTGGGGGGGATAAAGACATCTTCGTGGCCACACTCGGGTTTAACAAATCCAAACCCTTTGGGATGAAGGGATAATTTTCCCTTTAAACGGGTACTACTTTTCATATTTTTGGATCATAACAGAAAGTCGTTCACTCGGAAAGAAGAAGTTTTATAAATGAAAAAATTTTTTTAACAATTAGAGGCTTTTTGGGCACATTCCAAGGTATTATGAAGCAACATGGCAATGGTCATTGGGCCAACCCCCCCGGGTACGGGAGTGATGAGAGAGGCTTTGGTGTGAACATTGTCATAGTCAACATCACCAATCAGATCCCCGCTATCTAACCGATTGATTCCCACATCGATGACAACGGCTCCCTCTTTAACCATGTTTGCGGTGATTAATCGAGGTTTTCCGATGGCGGCTATTAAAATATCGGCCCTTCTGCAGATTGCCGGTAGATCATGAGAATAACTATGGGCAAGAGTCACGGTGGCGTTTCCAGGATTTGTTTTTTGCATGAGCAGGTTAGCAAGGGGCTTGCCGACGATATTGCTTCGACCTACAATGACAACTTCCGCTCCTTCTGTTTTAACGTCGTACTTTTCAAGGATTTTTATAATGCCGTGGGGGGTGCAAGGGATAGGCCCTGATAGATCGCCTAAGACTATACGGCCCATATTTATTGGATGAAACCCGTCGACATCTTTTTCTGGTCGAACTCGTCTGATTACGGCATTTTGGTCAAGCTGGGAGGGGAGGGGCATCTGAACCAAGATACCATGAATCTTAGGGTCGGTGTTTAGTTGATCGATCACACGAAATAGCTCAGTCTGAGAGACTCTTTGTTCGAGCTCAATCTTTTGGGAGTTAAACCCCACTTCTTCACATTTTTTTCTTTTTGATCGCACGTAAGTTTGCGACGCAGGATCATTGCCAACAAGGACAAAGGCAATCCCAGGCTTGCACTTAAGGTTGCGTGCCTTTTGTTTAGTTAATTGTAGCCACTCATCGGCTAGGGATTTGCCGTCGATATCCATCGGATCAATTCCTCATGTAAAATTCTATTACTTGCAATGAGAGTGTGCCTATGACCGGTATCAAGAGAAACAGGTTTTCCATCAAAAGTTGTCACGACTCCTCCAGCTTCCTCAACGATTAACTTAGCGGCAGCAAAATCCCATACATGTAGATTGTGGTTAATGAAACCCTCAAGGGCACCTTTAGCAACATAACAAAGATCGAGAACAGAGGACCCCGAACGTCGTATTAGAGCAATTTCATGGATGGCGTTTACTCCTACAGAGGTGCCAAATGAGATCCCAGCATCTTCTAATTGGCCCGTCTGGCTTACATGCAAGGCCTTTCCATTCATTGTGGCCCCCCCACCGCGCCTTGCAATGAAGAGTTCGCCTGAAATGGGGTCCAGGCAGATTCCTAAATGGGTCATGCCATCAAAGCAGGCCGCAATTGAAATGGCAAATGAGGGAATTTGCCTTGCAAAGTTCCATGTCCCATCGATCGGATCAATAATCCAATAAATATTTTTTGTGGTTGATCCCATGATCCCGAGCTCTTCACCTACAAACCCATGGTGAGGAAAAAAGTCTTTGATTACAGAGACGATGAGTTCTTCGGATTTTTTGTCGAATTGCGTCACGATGTCGTGTTTATGGCTTTTAATTTTAACATCGATCTCTGAGTAAAACCCGATCTTAAGTAGGTCAGCTGCCCGATGTGCCGCGGCAAGTCCGGCATGTTCTAGTTCTCCCAGCGAAATATTGACCATCGGGCCCCTTTTAATAAGATAAACACTCTTCTAATCTTCCTCAGCCATTTTGGTTTTGTCATCTTTTCATAGATCTTCATAGGGAAAAACACCAAAGATAGAGAGTATACTCCATCGAGAATTGGCATCAAGATTAAATCAGTAATGATGGAAAAAAAATGCAATTTAAAGTGCATCTCAATCAGTCCGTAGAGGACAAAATGGAGCAAAGTCGAAACAAAGGAGTACAAAACTGCATCCGATCTAAATACGTGGATTTTCTCAAAGGAAAAATAGGTGCGATATCTAAAGACAATGATGGTTGTCAGGGTATAATTGAGAGCAAAAAAACCCATCGGGGCACTCTTGGAATAAAGATCGACAACCAAACCTGAAAACATGGAAAGCCACAGAGTGCCGGCGAAAGGGTAATGTGCACAAACAAAAGTGAGCAAGGGGACAAAGGCTAAAAGTCGAATCTGAGGGATAAACGAGGGAAAAATAAGCAACACAAGGAAAGATAAACCAAAGGGAACATAAGCTTTTTTGAGTGAAGAAAGCATATATCTATCCGAGTATAAGATGTTTTAAATAGTCTGAGGGCAGTAGCAATTGTTGAATCAAATGAAGGGTCTCACTTTTTAATTTTGTTATTGTATAGAGGCACTCATTTTTGCTGAGGATCGATTGGATAGAAGAGGGTTCGGCTCTGTCACTTAAGTCATCCTTCATTTGAAATAAAACCCCGAATGTTTCTCCAAATTGTTCTAAAAGAGCAATTTGTTCAGGATTTACCCCAATTAAAAAGCCCGCTGCCATTGCAGCCGCTGCAAATAGGGCGCCCGTCTTTTGTTTTGCAATGATTAGGTATTGATCCAGACTTATCGGCGTTTGTTTGGCTGCAAGATCTTTGATTTGTCCCCCTAAGATTCCAGAGGCACCCATTTTTTTAGCGACACATTTAACAACATCAGGATAAGGGGAAAGAAGCTCAAACGCATAGGTAAGAAGAAAGTCACCTGTTAATATGGCTGTGGCTTCATCCTCATGAATATGTAAACTTGGTTGCCCTCGTCTCATATCATCGTCATCCATAGCGGGTAGATCGTCATGAATCAAAGTGTAGGTGTGGAGCATTTCAATAGCACAAGCAACATCAAGCGATAGCTCTCCAGCAATTGAAAGGACAATCAAAGGCCGTATCCGCTTCGAGGGAGCCATCGTCGAATAAATGGCTGCACGCCTCAATATCGGATCACCGACATTTAGAAGAGCAGGTAGCCTTTCCTCAATCAACTGTTTGTGGTCTACTTGAAGCATCGACAGAAGTATATCAAATTACTATAATACCATCAATGAGGGAGAGTTTTCGGTCACATTGATCAGCAAACGATTGATCATGAGTGACTACGACGAGCGACTTCTTTAACTCCTTGCAACAACCAATTAAAAGATCCTGGATATTTTTAGCAGAAGCACTGTCTAGATTTCCTGTCGGTTCGTCTGCTAAAATCAAGGCAGGGTTGTTCATTAGAGCTCTTGCAATAGAGGCTCGCTGCTTTTCCCCTCCAGATAGGTACTTGACGAGGAAATCAGCACGATGAGATAGACCCACTTTTTTTAACAAATCACAAGCTTCCACATAGGCTTCACTTTGTTTGTGAATGGGTCTTCTTGCAATTCTGGCCTTGATCAAGAGGTTATTCAATAAAGTTTCCTCTTCGAAAAGGTGGCTCGATTGAAAGACAAAGCCAATTTTCTCTGAGCGTAATGTTGAAGTGTCTTTTTTCGAATAGGTTTTTTCAAAAAACTTAAGGCTTCCTGAAGTAGGGGATTCCAATGTGCCTAATATATGCAAGAGGGTGCTTTTACCTGATCCCGATGGGCCGATGATCGCGATAGTTTCGCAAGCATTGATGGAGAGGTCAACCCCCTTTAAAACAACGACTTTGGAAGGTGAAAAAAAGGTCTTTTTAATCTTTTTAGCTGATAATACACTCGTCATTGATCAGACCTCAATATGGCAGAAGGTTTTAATCTGCATGCTTTGAAAGCAGGAATCAACCCTGCAAGCATCGAAACGATCGGTGTTGTCACAAGGATGAAAATGAAAGAACTCTTACTGAGCGCATTGGGTAAAGAAGTTCCATAAAATACCGCATTAAAAGCTTGTTGTCCTTCAAGCATATTTAAAATATGGACCAAAGTGTCGATGTTCAATAAAGTAAAAAAGGCTGAAGCTGAGCCAACAATACAGCTGACCAAACCCATTGTCATCCCACAAAGTCCAAAAATGATCGCCATCGACCTCTTTTTGGCTCCTAGAGATAAAAGGATGCCTATTTCATGCTTCTTGTCGTTCACAAGTAAAAGCAAAAGAGAAATGATGTTTGAGCAGGCCACAAAAAGGATGATCACTCCAATCAACATGAATAGATAACGGTCGCTTTGGAATTGGTTCATTAAATCTTTTGCAAATTCATAGTTATAAAAGGGGACTACTTTCCAATATGAAGAGAGACCCTTCTCTTCAAGTTTGGCGTTAAGTTCTTTGGCAATCAGAGGGGTTTTTTTCAAATCTCTAAACCAAACTTGTATTCCATTGGATAACAACGGATCAAGCGCAGTATTTTGAGAGGTCTCATTGATGTGCCTTGCAATCGAACGATCTCCTAGAGCAAAGCGGGCTCCGACAGCCATGACACCAGGGTCATAAAAACCAGCCACTCGAACAGGTAGTCGTTGTTCTTGCATGCTTGTGGGTGTTGCGCTTCCATAAGCAAAGTACCCGCTATCTCCCACTAGAACATTATACTCTCGAAAATTATTTGGTAAAACGACTCCACCTTCAGGAAGCCGAACCATTCCATCGACGATCGAGAGCCAAGGGGGGAGATACTGGGGTTCTTCGAGAAATTTTTGGTTGATATCAGCATCGGACACTTCCAAGTCTTTCCAAACAATCTCTCCCTGAATAGATTTACCTTGGAGATTTGCCTTCACCTGAAGTTTGCAGTCAGCTAAACTGTTCATTGATTCCGGCATCACGATTTTCCCTGAAATGACTTCTAACACTAGTTCTTGATCAGGAAAAATGGGAACGGATGACTGAATCAAGTAAGTGATGTTATCGCAAGTGAAAACAAGACGACCTTGCTCTTTTTTCAATGCCCCTTTGGACAGCTCATTATGAAAGGCAATATTGGAATCTATGGGAAGAACCAGGCAGCCGACCTGATTGCCCATAAATCTTCCGTAAGCTTCATATTGAACCCCTTCACTCAATAGAGAGGGGTCGAGTTGCCAAGAAGAATTAGCCACCATTTTTTTCAAAGTCAAATTCGAGAGGACTCTCTTCATTAAAGGAGGATCGGCAAGTTTTGTGGCTTCGATACTAATTGTTGGACGATCAGTAGTCATATTGCGGTCGTTGATGCGATCTGCCAAGTAAAGGATATGGTTCAGATCTTTTATCGAAGGGGGTTCAAGAAGATCGTAAAGAGCGGTATTCGATTCGCTGATAGAGGCAATGTAGGTAGCTTGAGTAAGAAAATTTTGGCTATCTCCCTGAATGGAGGATAAATCACCTTTTCTAATTTGCCTTAAACGCATCAATGCACCAGCAACCTCGTAATCTTCTGCAATCAATGAAAGGCTCTGTTCGGATCCTACTTCAGAGACAGTATTGAAGACGCATTTAACGAGATCTTTGAGCTTTTCCTGTTCGTCAAACTCGCCCCTCGGCCAGTAGAAGGGGATCTCTTCGTCGTCTTCAGGAGAATAGGGATCACTTACTTCCGAAATCAACTTTTCTCGGATACTCTTTAAGTGGTAGTCAGATTTCGATGAAATGGCATCGATTTGGTAATAGTAAGAGTTAAAATATTCTTCTGTAGGAAGAATGCGCAAAGGAGCATTGAGAGAGGTCACTTTGCTCAGCCAGTTTTTCTCAATCCCTTCGGTAATGGAAAGGAAGAGAAGTAACAGCCAAATAACTAAAGAAATGACAAAGATGGACAAGAGGCCAATCAAAGAAACAGACAACTGTTTCCTTCTTGGCCATAGGTAATTTTTTGCAACAGAAAACTCGAACATATAGAAGTGGAGTATACCCGATTGTTCTGAGTTAACCCAGAGTTATTTTTTCTCTCTGAAAAGCACGTGCTTTCTCAAGGTCGGATCGTATTTTTTCAATTCCATCCGCGCGGGGGTGTTGCGAGGATTTTTGATTGTCGTCGTTCTGTAGGAACTTTCTGTACTTTCTAAAGTAATCACCTGTCGAACTTTTTTCTTTGCCACTGGATACCTCAACAAATTTTAGAGAGAGTGTAATCTATTTAGGCTATTACAAGCAACTTTTTTTGCTAGTGGATGTAGCCGTCAAAGAAAAGAGTGAGCTCAAGGGCTCTTTATGGTAGGCAAGCCCCGCAATCATGGCCCCATTATCAAGGGAGAGGCCCGCAGTGGGCCAAGAAACAGAGATGCCCGTTTCGCGTTTTTCTTCAAAAATGGCGCGTAAACGGCGGTTATTGGAAACCCCTCCTCCTACATAAATTTTTGAAAGTTGGTGATCTTTCGCTGCCTTAAGGGTCAAATCCACGAGTTGAACGAGGGCTGCTTCTTGAAATGATGCAGCAAAATGGGGAAGGTCATTTTCATTAAGGAGAGAAGGGGAGGTTGAGCACCCATTATGCCCCTTGAGAAGATAGAGGGCCTGAGTTTTTAGGCCGCTATAAGTAAAATGCCCCTCCCTTCGTTTAGTAGAAAATGGGTATGCAGAGGTATCGCCGCCCCGAGCGAGCTGTTCAATTTTAGGGCCAGCAGGGTAACTAAGGTTAAGAAGTCGCCCCACTTTGTCAAAGGCTTCCCCCACGGCGTCATCAATCGTCGTAGCCAGTGGTTCATAAGAGCCCAGCGAGTTGATTTTAACAAGGGCGGTATGTCCTCCCGAGGCGATCAGTCCTAAAGCTGGGGTGACAAATTCTTCCTCTGACATCATAGCCGCATACAAATGCGCTTCAATGTGGTTAATTGGAACCAGGGGCAGATCATAGGCATAAGCTAGAGCCTTAGCCGCATTGATCCCCATCAAAAGGGAGCCCATTAACCCAGGCATGTAAGAGACGGCTACTTTATCGATCTCATCCATGGTTATATTAGATTCTTTCAGGGAGCGATCAATGAGGGGCAAAAGAAGGTCAAAATGGCGCCTAGAACTTAGTTCGGGGAAAACACCACCAAACGTTTGATGGATATCGATATGGGAAGAAAGTTGATTGCAAAGAATTTCCTTACCACCTCGGACAATCCCAATGGCTGTCTCATCGCAACTAGTCTCTATCCCTAAAATAAGTGTCATAAGTTGAGGGATAGTTTAAGGAGAGGCTTAAATAATTGCAACCAGCTCTAGGTCAAAATTGAGGCTTTTGCCTGAAAGGGGGTGATTGGCATCCAGTTTGATCTCTTTATCGGTCACCTCAACAATAGTGACGATGGCCATTTCCTCGCCCTCTCCAAGCTGCAGTTGCTGTCCTACCTCAGGAATAAGGTGGGCAGGCATGTACTTTCTGTCGATAACTTTAACAAGCTCAGGGATATGATCGCCATAAGCGTCTTCTGGTGCAATACGAATTGTTTTTATCTCGCCGATTTTCATTCCAAAGACAGCTCTCTCGAACCCAGGGATAAGCTGACCTTCGCCTAAGATAAAGGAGATAGGGTCCCTTTCACGCGAAGAGTCAAAGTCGCTGCCATTATCCAGGTAGCCACGATAATGAACCTGAACCTTGTCCCCCTTTTCTGCCACTTCCTTCATAAGATTCTCTCTCCTTTAAGTATTCTCATTTTTCTGCAACTTACACATCTTTCATTTTTATTTATACCTGAAATCAGGCAGATACCCCAAAACGGGGACAAAGTGTTTTGGATCAATGGCCCCCTTTCTTAAAATTTTCCATTGGCCATCTTCGTAAGCAATCAATGTCGACTCAACCCCAATGAGGGCAGAAGTGGGATCTTTTTCTACGATGGGGAAATCTTTTCCAAAGGCCTGTTCGACCTGATTCAATTCTGTCGTTGATGGGGTGCCAGTGATATTTGCTGAGGTAGAGACGATCGGCCCTGTTTTTTGAATGAGAGCGATGAGTTCCTTATTTGCGGGAATTCGAAAAGCACAAGTTTTTTGCCCACCCGTGACGATAGGGGGAACTTTTTCTGGATTTACAGGGAGGACGATTGTTAGCGGCCCTGGCCAAAAGGAATAGGCAAGATCGATGGTATTTGGAGGAACTACTAAGGTTAGGTCCAGAAGGGTATTGATGTCGGCAATTAATGTAATCAGAGGGGCAGAAAGGGGGCGGTTTTTAAGAC
>JAJZEO010000042.1 GCA_021847505.1 bacterium | reverse complement strand
AGGTGTCTGCTTATGTGGCAGATAGAAACGCAAGAAGGACAAAGATCCTTTGGGGATTTACTATCCCAGATGCACGTGTAAAAATGAAGAGGCTTTACCCGTGAGAACTTTTATGGTTAGGTACTAGGTCTCCATTGACTGAGATCATAGGTTTTTATTTTTGACATTATCCGCTCCTCACTAATTTTGTTCCAGATCTTGTATGATGATTTCAGCTGCATGCTCAAGAGAACATTCACGAAGATTTAGCCATCGGAACAATGGTTCTCGTCGAAACCAGGTAAATTGTCTTTTTGCATAGTTTCTAGACGCCCGTTTAAATTCTCTTACACATTCCTGCCAATCAGTTTGTGTTTGAGGAGTTTGCAAAAATCTGAGACACTGCCGATACCCAATCGAGTTAGCGGCTGAAGCATTTCTCTCCAACCCCTTTTCTTTAAGGTGGATCACCTCTTCCATCAACCCTGATGAAATCATCTGATCACATCTCTCTTCAATTCGATTGTACAGGATCTCTTTGGGATAATAGACAAACCAACAACGAAAATCTAAGTGCCTTGATAAATCTTCTTGGCTTGGCTTAGGAATCTCTGAAACTTTTTTCCCTGTGATCGTAATGATCTCCAATGCTCTAAGAATCTTATGACGATCTTGAATCGTGATCGAACTTGCATAATCGGGATCAAATTCTTTCAATTTTTGATGGAGCATTTCGGCCCCAAATTTCTCAAAATCCTCTTCAAGCTTTCTTCTTAACTCGACATCTGCAGGAGGCCCCTTGGGAGGACCGTAGAGGAACGTATGGATGTAAAAACCTGCTCCACCAACAACGATCGGCACCCGGTCCCTCAGGAGAATTTCTTGCAGTGAAGCCATCGATTCCTCATAAAAATTCACTACATTGAAAGGCTCTTGAATTTGTCTTATATCTAAAAGATGATGAGGAACCTCTCTTCTTTGATGCTGAGTTGCTTTAGCTGTTCCAATGTCGGTGCCCCGATAAACTTGCATCGAATCACAAGAAATGATCTCCCCTCCGATAGCTTTACCAATGACCAGGGAAAGTTCTGTCTTGCCTGTAGCGGTAGGTCCTGCGATAACAAGGACCTTTTTTCGTTTTATGGGAGACTTCTCTTGTTTCTTTTCCTTTTCAGAGAGCCTTATTGATTCTCGTGAACAGGGCGTGTGGGATTCCATCTATAATGATTTAATTGCCTCTTGTTCTGTGCCATAGATGTTTAAAATTTGCTCAAACCCGGCCATTCGAATGATCTCCATCACATCATCGTGAATCGAACACAAGGCCAACTTTCCCTGCTTAGAACGCAATCGTTTTGTCATTGATAATAGAAGCCTCATCCCGGCACTGCTAAGGTAATCGATACGGCTAAAATCAATTAAAATGTGATTCTTTTTCTTGTCGACCCATGAATTCATGGCTGTTTCTAATTGTGGAGATGTCATGGCATCTAATCGTCCTTCGCACCTGATAATGACCCTCCCCCCCTTTTCATCTTGTGATAAGTTCATCTTTCTTCATCCTCCATATTCTTCAGAAGAGTTTCCGACGTTTGCAAATTCCTTTCAAGGTTTTTCTTAGAGGCCATTAATTGCTAGTTTTGAGCTTTACATGGAAATTCTTAACAAAACGTTTACTTTTATTTGAAAATAATTATGATTTGATTATACACAGTGAGAGATTCGTATGATTTATTTAGATTCCGCTCCGCACTACCATGAAGGGGTTTGCTCAAGCGAATATATCGATGAATTTTATGCTTGGTTGGTGACAAAGGGGGCTGACAAGAAGTCCCGCCAGTGCATGGGCCGTCTAGCAACGATTGTGAAGGCGAATTTATTATCAGAGACCTCGTTGGATGAGTTAACCGATCTACTCAATGCCCTTGCTGATGATTTGAACTCTTCCCTCGTTAGACTCTCTAACATCCCTGAATGTCTTGAGAAAATCGAGTCTAGGGTGACTAGCCCCTCTCCAAAGGCTCGCCTCCTTGCAAAAATTTCGAGCCTGGAACCTCAACCTCTTTTCAAAGACCTTTTCTTACGCCTCGGAAATGAAGAATTCTCCAAAGTCCAAGCTGAGGGGGTGATGAGAGATCTCAAACTCCTCAGCAATCCTAAGCCGGAAGAGATTGTGAAGATCTTCGACGCATGGCTATAAATCTTCCACATAGGCGAGCTTTTCAATCCGAAGGTCGATGACGCGCGCTACTTCTTGTGGCTCAAGGTTTTGAACCAGAGAAACATAGTTGGCGATTCCACTGGATAGGTTTTTTTCTGTGAGTCTGAGATAATGCCTTTCTTTTTTCTGGTCGATGACGACGACAATTTCCCGTTTCCCGTAACTTTGGCAATAGGCCTTTGAGACGTCGATACGTCGTATTGAGGCATTTTCCCCTAACTGGGCACAACAGAGTGTGAGAAAGACTGAAAAGGCAAGATCAATCTTCTCTCCAGTAACAATGTGGCTGAATTTATGCTCACCTAAGACAATTTGTGGTAGTTGTTTGGGTGAAAAATACGGGATAAGGGGAAAAATGCGCCTCTCTGCGTCGATCGCCATGTTTTCAAAATCTGCATAAAGAGCGATGGGACGCCTCAACTCGTAGTCAATGAACACCTTATTAGGCTTGATTTTTTTCACCTGGGCCGTCGCAATCACAGGGCAATTTAAGAGCTTTCTTACCGCTTTAGTCTCATCAAATGCAAAGAAGTTAGTAGGTTTATCGACGGAAAGATCCATCAATTCAGCCAAGAGCACTGTAGGAAGAGCTTCTCTCACTGGCCCAGTCTGCACGATCGTATCCAAAACGTACTCGGGATTTAATAGTCTCTCCACCTCAAGATGACGAATGACGCGATAGATCGTAAACAAAGTAGTGGTCGTAACAAAAATCAATGAGACGGCCATTACGACCATCTTTTTTGTTTTTAACCTTAGCACAGAATTGAATCGCTTTCTTGATTGATTTTTTCAGCAAGTTTAAAACTTTCGCGCGTAATATCCCCTGCTCCCATCATAAGCACGACATCACCGGGTTGTACGGTTTTTAGCAAAAAGGGGGCCAAACTCTCTGTGGGAACGTATTGAAACTCTGCTTTCTTTTCGAGAGCATCCAAAAAGTCCTCCGTTGTAATCAATCCCTCAGGCGATTCTCCTGCGCTGCAAATTTCTGTAATGATGAGATTTTCAGAAATCTTCGAAAGGGCTTCGACAAACTCTGAAAGGAGAGAGGCAACACGAGTATAGCGGTGTGGCTGAACTACCTTAAGAACACGTTTTAGGGGGAATGCTCTTTCAACTGCACTTACTGTTTCTAAAATCTCTTTAGGATGATGAGCATAATCATCAATCACTGTGATATTGTTTTTCTGACTCTTGATATCCATCCGCCTTTTAACTCCTCGAAATGAGGCAAAGGCAGACCTTATGACGTCATCAGAAACCCCTAATCTGCTCGCAAGGGTGTAGATGCCGGTAGCATTTAAGGCGTTATGTCTTCCCACTAAAGAAAGACGGACACCTCGAAGGGATTTTTGTCCATCGATGATATCAAACACCATTCCAAAGCCTTCTTCTATGATATTTTCGGCGCGCACATCGGCTCCTGAAGAGGCTCCAAAGCTTGTTCCTTGAGGAGCCCACTTTTTCAATGTCGGATCATCAAAATTATAGACAAAGAGATGGTGTTGATTTACGAGAGAAATGAACTCTTTGTAGGCGTTGAGTAAGTCATCGTAGGTTTCCCAGTAATACTTTACGTGATCTGAATCGATGTTGTTAAGTATGGCACCGTAAGGTTTGGTTTTAAGAAATGATCCATCGCTCTCGTCTCCTTCGACGACAAAGTAGTCCCCCTTTCCACTCCAACCATTCGCTTCTAGTGACGGGCTATTCCCTCCGACAGCATAGGAGGGGTCCAAGCCCGCTAACTTCAAAACATAGGCTAACAGTGACGTGACTGTTGTCTTACCATGTGCCCCTGCAACGACAAGTTCATTTTTCTCCCCCATGAGAGATTGCAGTAAGTCACTTCGGTGTAAGATAGGTAAATTTAATCGTTTGGCTTCTAGATACTCAGGGTTATCTTCTTTGATTGCCGTACTATAGACAATCGTTTTGCCGGGTGATACATTGGTCTCTTTTTGCATGTAAGAAATGACGGCGCCTCTTTCTGTAAGACCCTCAGTAATGGCAGAACGTTTACTATCACTGCCGCTTACTTGAATATTTTTGCCCAATAATATGTGGGCAAGAGCGCTCATCCCCACACCCCCAATTCCTATAAAATGATACCCTTCTTTCATAACACCTTCCTTATACACTCAGCAAGGCTCTCTCTTTTTTCTCTAGCCTTATATTGAGATAAGCATTCTCGCATAAGACGATGTTTTTTTTCACCCTCGGAAAATATCTCTTCTAGGTGAGTGAGTAGCTTCTCCTCTAATCGACTCTCTTTTAAATAGAGAGCTCCACCTACTTCATCTTGCATAAAGTGGGCATTATAATCTTGGTGTTGATCGAGCGCCTTTGGAAAGGGAACAAGGATGGCGGGACACTCATAAATGAGCATTTCACGAATGGCACCTGCTCCAGCACGACAAATGGCTAGATCGGCTGCACAATAGGCAAGATCCATCTCCTTGATAAAAGAAGTGACAAAGGCTCTAATTTTATGCTTACGATAAAAGGTCAACGCCCTCTCTATGTCGTGAGTAACATGGATTACTTGGAACTTCTCTTCAAACTTCAGAGAAGCCTCAAACCAAGCTTCAGAAATCTTCTGGGCCCCTTGTGATCCTCCAAAAACTAAAAATGTCCGGACTCCTTGCTCTAAACCAAAGGCCGCAATCGCCTCTTTTTTCGTCGTCTCTATTTTCTTATCTTTTAAGGCATAATTGATAAAGGTAGGCTTCCCCTTTAAGAGCTTCTTGGAGGGATCAAAATGAATAAAGACACGCTCGGCCCATCTAGAAAATAGCCGATTGATTTTTCCTGGAAGGGTGTTGAGTTCGACAATATCAAAAGGAATTCCCAGAGACCATGCGGCCAAGACAACAGGCAAGGAATGAAAACTCCCAAAACCAATCACTCGACAAACTTGGGCGCTTTTTAACCGTTTACGGGCTTGCCAAAACCCTCTAAAGATTTTCTTTAGGCCTGCAAAAAAACCCTTGGAAAAATTGGCCCCTTCGACGTCAGCATAAATCCTACCTGTTTTATCAAAAAAACGGTTCTCAGAAAGGGCAACTCCTAAGTATTCGATTTCAACAGCCGGATCCTTTTGGAGTTCATCCCCCAAAGTCATGGCGGGGATGATGTGTCCCCCCGTCCCTCCTGCTGCAATCACGATTTTCTTCATACTATATGCCTATATTGAGGGGGTTTTTCCCTTATCTTCGTCACGTGAATATTGATAAGAATGGCCACCATAATCATATTGGACCACAAAGATGATCCTCCCTGGCTAAAGAAAGGCAAATTGGTCCCCTTGCTGGGTAACACTCCCGAAACAACCCCTAAATTGAGAAATGCTTGAAAAGCAATCATAAACGTAAAGATGGATGCAAGGTAGTGTCCCCAAACATCCCGGCAGCTACTTGCTATCCGAAATCCTAAAAGTGCGATGCCTATATAAAGCAAGATCAAAAGAGAGATCCCTACAAATCCAAATTCTTCTGCATAAATAGCCGCAATATAGTCTGACCTAGCCTCAGGAAGATAGTTGAGTTTTTGCAAGCTTTCTCCAAGCCCCCGTCCAAATAGACCTCCAGAGCCGGCAGCTATTTTTGCTTGGTAGGGTTGGTGCCCTTTTCCTAACAAATCGGCTTCGGGGTGAAGATAGATGTAAATACGATCCCGAGCATGCTTCATATTAAACGCTAAAGTAACTCCACTCACAGCGACAATCGTGATGGGGACTACCCAGTATACCCACTTCACCTTGGTCAGAAAAAATAAGACGATCAAAGTCGTCAACAAAATCGCCGCTGTTCCATTATCCGGCTCAAGGATAATCATGAAAATAGGGATCATGAGGGGAATTTGCCATAGGACAAATGACCAAAAAGTTTTGTCGGTTTTTTGGGTTTTCATCAAGTGGAAATAGAAGAGAGGAAGGATCACCTTGGCAAACTCAGATGGTTGTAGAGATATCCCCCCCACGTTGACCCACCGATGGGCACCGTTGATCTGCATCCCAATTTTTGGAAGGAATACAGCCGAAAGAAGGAGTAACAATCCCCCATAAAATAAGGGGGAATAAAGGATCATTTTTCTATACCCTAATGCAAATACTACTGAGGAAAGAACAGCCCCTATTAAGAAAAAACTGACTTGCTTGAGCATCGCAAAATGAGGATCGATCAAGCTTTCTTTCCCCATAATTTCGGCCGATGTTGTATTGAAGATCATAATTAATCCAACAGAAAATAAGAAAAGTATAAGCGCAAATAATGTTACTATCGTCTTCATTGGATACGTAAACGATCACCTGGTTTTAACTTCTTGGCTTTCGCCTCATCGAGATTGTTCAATCTAAGAAGCTCTTCAACCCGGATCTTATTCTTAATAGCGATTGTCCAGGGGTTGTCTCCATTCTTGACGACATAATATTTGGCTTCTTTTGCTAAAGCAGGCACTGCCTTGACAACACTAGGTGCAGCACCGGTCCCCAGCGGAACATTCAAAATTTGACCAATTTGTAGTCGACTGTGGGTTAGACCGTTGATTTTCATAATTTCTTCGACGGTGGTCTGATGCACTTTTGCAATCTTTTCTAGCGCATCCCCTTGGCGCACAATAACTTCTTTCATTCCTGCAAGAGCAAGAGTTTTCTCCATTATAGGTAAGGTCGCGATAGGTTCAACAAGACTGGGCTGGCTTTTCTTCACTTCAACAGGTTCTACTTCTTTGGCCTCTTCTTCCGCCATGTATTTGCTCAAAATCTGGTCGACTTGATCGATTGCCAAGCCGTCGTCTTTTTTCTTGCTCGTCGTCAACTCCTCAGGCTTCTCGTTTTTTTTCAATTCACCCACCTTTGCAAGTTCAATGGATGAAGCTGGTTTTATCCCCAAAATAAATAAAGTAACCACCAGCCCTACATTAACGAGAACCGCTACTAGTATCGTATCTCTTCGATTCATGGATTTGCCTCTTAAACTCTTTCCCCCGGTCCGCATAGTTCGCAAACATGTCCAAACTCGAACAACCCGGTGCAAGCAGAAGAGTATCACCTCTCTTCGCATGTTGCAATCCTTTTTGAATTGCCTCTTGCATACTATCCACAAAGACACGGGGTGTATTTTTCGATAACTCACTTGCAATAATATGCTTGCTTTGTCCAAGCAACATCACTGCCCGAGCCTTATTTTCAATTAAGGGAGCTATTGGCGCCATACTCACCCCTTTATTGATGCCTCCCATAATCAAAACGACCTTTCCCTCAATACTATTAAGGGCATGTTCGAGAGAAGCGATATTGGTCGCTTTGCTGTCATTGATACACTTGACACCATCAATTTCGGCAACAAATTCAAGTCGGTGTTCCAGAGGCTTAAATGTGGCCACTTTTTGATTGAAACGTTCCTGGCTTACGCCAAAATGCAGAGAAGCCTTCCACGCAGCCTCTAGATTCGGAAGAAAAGAGAAAAACTCCCCACCTTCCTTGAGTAAATATTTAATCGAATATTTGGCCTCTTCATAAGCCTCCATTGACCCATGCCAATCAAGATGGTCAGGGGTAATATTTAGGATGATGGCCATGTCCAAAGAGGGTTTCTTCATCGTCATCAATTGGAATGAACTTAGTTCAATGACGAGAATCTCATTGGGAGAAATGGCATCTACCAAGGAAATCACGGGGGTTCCAATGTTTCCCACCGCGTGAGCATCGAGTATGTGTGCAATCAATGCAACTGTGGTGCTTTTCCCATTAGTTCCTGTCACACCAATGGCAGGGTTGTTGATTTGTCTTAAGGCTAGTTCGACCTCTCCAATCACCTCCACTTGAGCATACTTAGCCGCGAGCACTTGGGGATGATCCAACTTAACCCCTGGGGAAATGACCACCAGATCAAAATCAAATGGAAAAAACTCGTGATTTTCATGAAACAAAGGGCAATCGACATCGATTTCCAATGATTTATCAACGGCAACCACAGAAATATGTTTCTTGATTAAATAATCGATGACTGCTTTCCCGCTGACACCGCATCCTACGACTAATACCTTTTTCATTGAAATTTCAGAGAGGCAATTCCAAGCAGTGCAAACAACAACCCCAACATCCAAAATCGAATCACTACTTTCGATTCATGCCACCCTTTCATTTGAAAGTGGTGGTGAATGGGTGCACAGAGAAAAACCCTCTTTCCTCCTCTATATCGAAAACTCATGACTTGAATCATCACTGAAAGGGTTTCAATCACGAAGACACCTCCAATCAGTGCAAGCAAAAATTCCCTTCTAAGCAAAATAGCCGCAACTCCTAGAATACCTCCGAGAGCCAATGAACCTGTATCCCCCATGAACACTTCTGCAGGAAATGCGTTATACCAAAGAAAACCTAGCAATGCTCCGGATAAAGCGCTTAGAAATACGGCAATTTCAGAAGCTCCTTCGATGTAAATGATATTCAAATAGGAAGCAAGGCCAATATGATTCGACAAGAATGCAACCATAGCAAGAACTACAGCAGGCAACATGACCAGACCAGATGCCAGTCCATCGAGCCCATCCGAAAGATTCACTGCATTCGCTGTTCCAGAGATCACTATCAAAGAAAGCAAGAAACAACCTATGATTCCCACCCCCGTTACCACAATCGGCTGTTTTATAAAGGGAATGTAATAATGAGTCGCATATTCTTTTACAGAAAGCTCTTTCATGACATGAGTGGTTTGTTCGATATGTTCCTTGACCTTCGGAGGTTTCAGAGGGATGCTCTTTGCTACCGAAGGAATAAACAAATAAGCCGATAAGAGGCTCCCTAATATCAATTGAAAGAACATTTTCTTTCTCGGTGACACACCTTTCTTTAACCCCCGAATCTTACTGTAATCATCAAGCGCTCCCAAAAAACCGAGCCAAAGCATAGAAAAGATCAAGATCCAAGAAAAGACATGGGTTAAATCAATCCAATATAAAGCAGATACAAGTATCGTTGAAATAAAGAGAAGCCCCCCCATACTTGGTATCTCTTCACTCTTTTTATACCCAGCAGCCAAGACGGCTACATTGCCAACACGCATCTTATGTCCGATCTTTAAGCGCGCTAGCCCAGTAATAAATACCCTTCCAAACAGTACGGTCAAAAGCATCGAAGTCATCGCACAAGCAACCATCCTGAACGATACATACCAAAATAGATGAGGCAGCTTGAACCCCATTGCAGAAATCCAGTTTACCAGTGCGAGCACCATAATTAACGACCCTCAACTCGAATGACAGACCCCGTGACCTTTGATTCTATCGCATTTCGATAAGCTTTTCCGACCTGTTCTCCCATAACTATGGGGAATGCTTCGAACCCCTTAGTCCCATAGCGATCAGCCGAGTCTTTCAAAAGATCGGGAGAAACTGCGTTGATACGAAAGTGATTCTTCATTTCAAAAGCAACGTTGACGACAAACCTCTCTAATGCTGCATTCACAAAGGCGGGAATTATGACATTGGGAAACAGAAAATGAGAAAAACCCCCAGTAGTTAAAGTGATACTCCCCCCCTTGTTTAGGTGGCGCATGCCCACTCTAACGAGGTTCATTTGCCCCATCATCTTTGAGGCAATCGAGTTTTGAAACTGTTCATCTGTCGCCTCTTTGAATGGGGCAATGGCTGTTTTCCCAGCAGTACAAACAATATGATCGCAAAGGCCGACTCTTTTAAACAAACCCTCTATCGATTTTTTCTCAGAAATATCTACGGGGAACTCTTTGCTGGAGCGAGAGGCAATAACCAGATCCCCTATTTTTTTTAACTCATCGATGACATATCCACCAATATCACCACTCCCCACGACGACAATCTTCATTCTTTTGGCACAATCTCCCATAATTTGTGACTACTAAACCCTTTAACTAAAACAACATCCCCTTCTTTGGCGCGTTCTCTCATCGCTTTTTCCAAAGCCTCTCTAGAGTCAAATAGTTCCGCCTTTTTTCCTGAGCCTTTAAATACATCGACCATAGTTTCACACGGTTTACCAATGCAGAGAAGTTCATCGACATATTGCAAAGCCTCTCTGGCTATGCTTCTGTGGGCAGCTAAAGTAAACTCCCCTAATTCCCATACTGCACCAAACACACCAATTCTTCTTCCTTTGGCTTTAGGCAAGTTTCTAAACGCTGCTATGCAAGACTTGGGACTCGCATTGTAAGAATCATTGATAAACGTGATTCCCCTGTATTGAGTCGTCTCAAATCGTCTTTCAAAGGTAGTTAACGAGGGAAGTTTTCTTTTTATTTCCTCTTCAGAAAGCCCCAAATACTCGGCCATTTTAATTGCTCCCATAAGACACTCTTTGAACTGCTCTTCTACAAAAGGCAAGGACAAATCAGACTCATACGGATAGAGGATATGATCACACGAGCAAGCCTCACGGACTGCATCAAAGGAAGCCGCATCAGAATGAATCACCGCATATTCGGTTTCATCGCAGAAAATACACGCCTTTTCCCTTGCTACCTCATCCATTGTTTTAAAAGGGGACCCCTCACCAAAGTAGTGAGCTAAAGAGATCGCGCTCAAAATCACATATCTGGGCGCTGCTATATCGACAAGTTTAGAAATTTGTCCCGGTCGATCCATGGCCATCTCAAGAATGAGAAAATCTTCATCCCCCTTAGCATTGAGAACAACCAGTGGCAATGTTCTTTGAGAATTGTAGTTCTTAGGTGGATAGGCAACTTTAAATTTTTCCGAAAGTAGTTGTGTGAGAAAATGCCTTGTCGTCGTCTTTCCCAAACTTCCAGTAATCCCGATCACTTCACAACTATACTCTTGCATCGCTAACTTAGCCAACTGATGCATAGTCTGCAAAACGTCATCTACTCGAAATAGAGTCAACGAAAAGTCGGGCCCATCATACTCCTTGGGAACTACTGCAGCAAATGCACCCCTTAACGCAACTTCTTCTAAAAAATCGAGACCATTAGAACGCTCCCCCTTCAACGCAAAGAAAAGTGCGCCTTTGACGACTTGCTTGCTATCTTGAACGCAAACCGAGACAGGAAGATGAGGTACATCTTTTATCCCCAACCATTTTGCAATTTTACTAAGAGTGAGCATGAAAGAATTCTAATCAACTTCTTTTTACGAATCAAGCTCTCACTTATCGTCAGAGTCCAACAAGTCAATCCCCTTTTTCTTTTTGAGAAAGAGAGGACCAAGCACTGCAATGATGAAAAGGGCATAAATGATCAAAATTTTGGGGGTCATTAACTCCCTTTCAGAAAAACCTTGGCTCACAATGCTATTTAATTCCCGCCCTGCTGATGTTAAAATATAAACCGAGGGAAGGCTTCCAAGCATCGTCGTCCAAGTAAACTTAAAGAGGGAGATTTGAGTAAACCCCAGTGCAATGCTGATCGCTCCAAAAGGAAAAAAAGGAATCACTCTAAGAAAAACAAGATACCCCTCCTGATATTTTCTAAATCCCTTTTGGATTTTTGAGATCCACTTGCCCTCTTTATTTTTCAATAAGTCACTAAACGCATGCCTTGAGGCTACAAATAAGATGAATCCCCCCAGCGAAAGGGAAAATAACACAATGAAGAAGGCAATCGGTTGCACAAAGATGAATCCAGCCACCATATCGAGAACTAAGAGACCAGGGATCAATGAAACTGTCACGATCAGATAGATGGAAAAAAAGATTAGAAGCGATAAAAAGGGGTGGTCCTTCACAAAAGAGACCAAGTCGGCCTGAATAGAGAGGATTTCATCAAATTTTAAATACTTAGTCCCGCCAAGAGCGATGAATACCACGCCTACCACAAGCAGACAAATCAAGGGTAGTAACCTACGAATGATCGTAGGAAATCGTCGTGCCATCTCCTCCTCCTACTGTTGATTGTTCCCTATTCGCAAGAAAATTGCAACCATCAATATGAAAAGATTGACGATATTGGAGGTATTATGGAAAATATATTCCTCTTTTGGTTCTTTGGTGGCATAGCCAAGTGGTAAGGCAATGGACTGCAACTCCATGAGCCCCAGTTCGACTCTGGGTGCCACCTATTGTTTTGAAGATTACCCATGTTGGATCAGACCATTTTTCCCCAAGAAGAAAAAGTCACCTTGAAAGAAACCCGAGTTTGGAGTAGAGTTTCTATTCTCTAATTATTAGCCAGCTTGTTGGTCGAATTTGAAAGGGAACGAACAAGAGTCCATTCCTGTGATACGCGTTGGAGTTGTTTGCTCTGACAGGATTTGTGATGGATTAATGATGATGGTTGCCTCTCACAGATTGCTCTGTATGGGGGCGGATGTCACCACATATCACTCCCGAATGCATGAACTCAAATCTTGGTTTGGGGATCATAAATTCCAATTTAGACCTCCCCTTGAAGAAATTGACGACGCTCTTGCATGCTTAGATTTGGTTATAGTCCAATATGATTCTTCTCACTATATCAAAGAAGTGATCCGCAAACTTGAATCAAGGACCAAGAAAGGCCTTTTATCGATCTTTTATCCTACTTATTCAAAGTATACACACCCTCCATTGACAATATTCGATCGAGTCTTCAACAAACAACTTCCGATGGTGGACAACATTGCCCTTGCGATTGCCTCCTTATTGCAAACATGTGAACATTCCAAAAACAATGGCCTCCTCCCCCCTCAACATCTGTTACATCGCAAATACAAAAGACGAGTCAGCATTCTTCCTTCTCAGTGGGCACGTAAAAAATTTGAGCGGATTGCCCTTGAGGTTGCCAAACATGGATTTGACCCCCTCATAATCGAATCAGAAAACCTCGCTCATGGGGCTTCTCTCATTTTTGAGTCGGGTTACTTTATCGCCCCTGAATGCGACCTCTGCCACCTTGCGTCAAATCTTCAGGTCCCGACGCTCGTCGTCTCAGGGAACAAAAAACCGCTCAATCTTTGGCGACCCGGCTGGTACCGCTCCGCTTTTATCGCTCGTCCAAAATTGATACCCAAAGCGTTAGAGAAGTTTATTATGCCAGGCCGCGTGATCAAAGCATTCAAAAAACTCGTCTCCAAAGAAATGCCTCATCCAATTGAAAAATAAGACATTAGGCAGTAAAAGACGATCTTTTAATTAAAGATTAGTTGACTATTTTCCGGATTTATTCATTTTCATAATTAATCGAGGAGGTTAATTATGGATAGAGCAGAAGGACCAACCCGTCCGGAACATCAAGCCCTCCCCCCACCCCCGACCCCTTCACCAAAAGACGCTCTGAAGGCAAGGGTACAATCAGCGTGGGATCAAATGACAGCGCCAATTCAAGCAACAGCTGCGCTTGCTGCTGAAGAGACTCAAAGACCCATGCCCCCGGTGACCCTTCCTGTTCGATTACCCTCTAGAAACGCCACACAACAATTCGCTGTTTTGAGTGGCGAACCTTCTTTCACAGAATTTTCTTCAGAGGTTCAACAAGTTCTTGACAGAGCCCAACTAGCGACTACTCTAATGGCTACGGCAACAAGTGTTGAAGAACTAGCTGCAATACGGGACATTTGCAAGCAAGAGCTCGCTCACTTAATTGCAGAAACGCCCAATAAAGATGCAAGGCCCCTCCTGCTTCGAGCAGAAGCCCTATGTATGCAGAATGTTCAATTTGTACAAGGACAAAGAAGCATCGACCTACTCATTGATGAAAAAGCGTTTCCCCATGAAAAAGCCGTGTTAAAGCTTTTTTATGACGATGAATCCCATCCTATGGATCTACAGCGTTCTTTGCATGATCCTACTACAGCACACCAAGCTGCTAACATCCTACAAAATCTCTCAAGAATCTTTCAACACTCCGACTTTCAACCAAGCATTAGAGGGGCTATTAGAACTTCTGAAAATGCCCATTTCAATGCATTTTTGAAATCCCTCCTCGATCTTCCACATGCTACTGCAGCAGAAAGTCAATTATTAGATCTTCAAACTATAGCCCCCCAAGTCGAAAACATTCGTAGAGCCAACCGCGCCTATTTTCAGAAATCGGGGGCGGACCAAGCATTTGTTGAAAGCAGACTAACACTCCCCTCGAGTGACACCACTAAAGTGAGTCCAATACAACTACTTACGAATGATCAAGCAAGAGCGGTTTTAACAACTGCCGAATTAAGCTCTACATCAAAGCCCCTTCTTAAGGGCGAGACTTACTATTTACGTGTACCAGATGCAGATAACCAAATTGTAGCGGTTCCCAAGGAGGCCTATGAATTCCTACTTAGACTACAAGATCAAGCAAGCACAGACCGTGCTGATGTGATCAAACGTTTGACTGATAACTATCAAACACACCCCGGGATTGTTGTAACGGGTAGAACAAAATCTGCAGCTGGCATCATGGATAAGTTAGGACGATTGTGTCAGTCCTCAACGGCACCAGGTGCAAAATATCAATCACTTGCAGATGTTGTTGATGTGAACGGAATTCGCATTACCTGTGATAGGGTTGAGCAACTAGAATTTGTTTTTGAAGACTTACGAACTCAGGGGTTTCAGTTTTTAGAGGTTGATAATAAGTATGGCAATATTCGAAAAAATAGAGCCTATAAGGTCATGCCCCTTACCCTACTTGATCCTAGCACTGGCGTTGTATTTGAGTTACAACTTGCAACCCGTCAAAGCTTAACTTGTTTTGATCTTGAGCATAATGTCGTTTATAAAAAAGAAGCCATTGGTTTACGTACAACACCAGTGCAACAACAACGTGTTTTTGATCTTTACCGTCTTTCTGCTCTTGTAGAAACTTGGGCTGTCCACCAGGGGCGACCTCTCGATTTAGGAGAGCATGTTTTTTCGGATGATGAGGTAAAAAAAACAGTCCGGGACCTTGCTCGAATGCCCGTTGCTATTAGACAAGCTGCAGCATACGAACAACACCTTGATCGAACACGAGGCAAAAAAGACAAACCACAACAATAGGAAAATCATGATTGCAACAGTGGGAAAGACCGCTTCATATATAGTTTTTGAAGTACAGGGCAGAGACCAAGACACTTACGCAAGCCCTTATATTAAAATTACAACTGGCTCTGATGTAGCAGAAAAAGCAAGAAAAATAACCGATTTCTTTAATAACCACCGCGTTGTTTATATCATTAAACAAGGACCTTCGTTAAATTCCCTCACATCTACAGCCGTTATTGAATATAAAAACTTTATTGATGCCTACGAAAACAAAGATTAAGATGGGTATTCAATACTAAGCTTTATAGACTTCAAGAAAGTCTTCCCCTCTAAGGAGCGCCGCGCTTGTAAGTGACTCTAATGAAGGACCTTCCTTAACAACAAAAGAAATACTTCTTTCTCTAAGGAACAAGCAAATTTTTCTTGAAACTTCGTCTACGTTACTGCTTGAAGCAACCGTATAGGGACTAATGTATTTGAATTGATCTTCACCCTGTACTTCAAAAACTGTAAACAAACTCTTTGCAGAAATTTCCATAATCTCCAATCCTCTCCATAATCTCCAATCCTCGTCCAATTATCGAAGAAAGCCGAATTAATGTAAAAACCAAAAATTTTTTTAAAAAAGCGCCACCGCACATTTGCTGCGCCTAATTAGAGCAAATTAACTAGGGAGAACCCCTAGTTTGGTGGATTGGAATCCACCATGCGATGGCAAAAAACTATGTTTCTCCGAGCATTTGCGCGACAGACCGCTGAAGAACTTTACTCGGAACCGTTAACTTTACGTTAGGAAAGGGACCCGACACCTTTTTCCTAGGGATTTTGATCGATAAAGGGTCACAAAATGGGGCGACAAATTCGTAGTTGAGGTGATAGATGTTTTCTTTCACCCCTTTGACTGAAAACTCTCTTTCGATCTCTTGATCCCAGGCACGATCATTTTTATGGCCCCAAGTTTGTACTTTTCTAAAAGCCTCTCCTTTTGTTTTTACCCAGCTATAGTGATGAAACAGAGGTTTGCCGTCTAAACCACGCACATCTTCTAGACGATCTCCACGGATCGATAAGAAGGTGCCTCGCCTCTCATGAACATCAAGGAGGGTTTCAGCTTGCAAAGCACTTCGTCTAACCAATAAGCCGCACCGGGTCTCCTTCGTTGCCCTTTGTCTAGCTGATCTAAAATAAAAGTAACAAACAAAACGAACCGCATCTAACCGTTTGTATTCGCCGGTATTTAACCAACGTTTCATCGCTTCTCCATCAGCCACCTCATCGGCGTCTAAAAAAAGAACAAAATCCGATTCGGAAGGCAAATAATGGTACCCAATATAACGAGAAGTACTATGCCAGTATTGCACTCCCTTCGGGTCATCATCCCGAAAGCGCGGATAGAGCCCATAAGGAGATTTTGTATCGAAGGCGTACTCGATGAATGTCACGTCAGGATGGTTGTGATAAGTAAGATCCAATAAATGGCGGTTTTCCTTTTGACCATCAAAAAAATGATCCCCACATACTACGATCAGATGATCGGAAAACTTCTTTGCCTGCTCCAATGTGAAGGGCAAATAGCGGTAATCGTTCGTACAATAATTGATAATGGTGGTGATCATGCAGCTTTCTTGTAGTTTTGGTTTTTGAGAAACTTTCTTCCAATCGATTGACTTTTTGCCATTCCTAAGAGATCTCTTGTATGAGTTGAGTAGCCAAACTGGGAATGAAATTGATTGAAAGGGCCTTCCCTCTCAAGCACTCCCGGAGCAGTCCTCTTGGATTGATGAGGTTTCGCTGCAGTTCTCGAATGCTCAAGATGTTTTTTGAAAAGCTTTAACATTTCCAAGCTAATTTTTGAGTTTTCTAATTTGAGGTGGTCTTCGTACCTTCTAATCTTATTATGGGCTTTCGCTACTTCAGCCTGCTTGTTCAAGGAAGATGTTTTTTGATGAGGTAGGGGGTGGGTCTTTTTGGCCTGTCTGACCGCCTTTTCAACCTGATGCTTTGCCTTATGGTTCTTCATAATCCCCCCTTTCTCCTCTTAACTGTATTAATCACTTTAGTTTATGTTGATTTTTCTTCAACATAATTAATAAATCTCTTTAATTGAGGTATTTACATAATTAATCTATCATTTAGACCGAAATAATAAATAATCGGAGCTGGAATGCAACCAATTGAAATTCAACCTATACCACCTATTACCCCAAAAGAAAAGCCAGAGCTAAAGGTCCTATCGACCGCTGCGCAGTGGTATACTTTAGGAGAACTACTTTCATCGCCCGACTTGCGTGAGTACCAGGAAGCTAAACGATTTGCTGAACAATATGGTGTTTCCCTTCGAGACTTGGGTTTCTTTAAAGATACCGCGCAAAAGGTTGAGCGGCATGCACAGCTTCACTTTGAAATGAAACGGCTCAAAGAACAAATGGAGCCTCTGATCGAAATGACCCGGAAGGATGGATCTCACCCCATTATCGATGAATTTCTGGCTCAGCAAGGTCGGATCACTTTAGTGGAAAATGAAGATGGCTCAGGAGGATCTTATTTCGCAAAAATTGGGGGCGAATGCCGCTACATCGTAAAACCTGCCGATGAAGATGTCTGTGGGTTCAATAATCGTAAGGGAGTTGCCCTCCCTATTTCAATTTTTGAGTCACTTAATTTTGAGTTTTCTCCTTATAAGGCCCCTCAAAACGATTTGATGATGTATGATTTAGCCTTGATAATGGGGATTCAAGAAAGTGTTCCCGAAACAGCCATGATGATCGTGGAAAATCAAGGTTTCTACGACCATTTTAAAGAGGTCGATGATTTAACAAAAAAGCTTGCCCTTGATACTGGAGCTGGCCCTGACGATCAAAAGCTTTGCACAGTGCAACGATTCGTCAAAGAGAGCAAGACCCTAGCCGAAACTTGGCACGATATTCTAGCTAGCGGCAAAGGTTCTTTTGACCAAACGAGCTTTGAGAACCTCAATATCCTTTTTTGGTTATCCTTTGAAAGCGATGGGCACATGGGTAATATTCTTGCTACAGTAAAAGGGATCGACAGTGAAGGCAACAAAATCTACGCGCTAAAAAAAATCGATTCGACCTTCTCCTTTCCAAAATCAGACGAATATTCGGGAAACGCGGATGCCTATATGTCGAACGGTCAAGAAAGATTATCAGAAAGGGCCAAACAACTGATACAAAACACCGATCCTGATCTCATCGTGAAAAGAATGGGTCAATTAGGTTATGATCAAGAGCACCAAACTGCCATGCAAAGGAGAGTCGAAAGACTTAAAACTCTTGCCCAAGAAGATCTGACCATTCGAGAGATCGATCAAAAAATGGGAGGTATGGATAGATGAAAAAGAAGGTTAATAATATTGTTCTAGCCGTAATGACTTGCGCAATCACCGTTGGTGCCTTTGCCATAGGAAGTTATCAAGAGGATAAAAAACCAAAACAAGAGGAAGTCATCGTGAGACAACTCATCAATCAACAAAATCAATTCATCGTTGCTGAAGTTGAAGGAGACCAGATCAAGTTTAACGATCCAGCCCTCGAAGACCAAATGAGAGAAT
>JAJZEO010000048.1 GCA_021847505.1 bacterium | reverse complement strand
TATTGTCGTCTTAACTAATAAACAGTTCACCCCTCTTCCCTATATGGTTGCTTGTGAAATCGGAGAATCCCTCTTAGGGCTAACTCCTACCGATTGGGGTGCCAGAAATAAACAAGTTTCTGACTTTCATAGCCCTAATTATTACGCAGCAAGCGAAGCTCATAAGGCTGGCAAAGTCAGAGGGACCCTGCCTGCTCATAAAATGAGTGAGTTTGAGGGAATTTATGACCATCCAGGATATGGCGTCATTGAATTCAAACTAGAAAATGAAAGTCTTGTTGCATCTTACAACCGCTTACACCTACGATTTGATCACTGGCACTATGACACGTTTGAAGTCTCTAAAACTAGTAATATGCCTGATTTGGAGGGTTTAAAGGTAAGTTTTAGAAACAACTTCTATGGCAATATTGACTCGGTGATTATCCCCTTTGAACCCCAAGTCGAAGCCATCGTGTTTAAGAAAAGAAAGGACGAAGGACTCTTTAAGGAGGGGTACCTTGATCGTTTTCTAGGAAATTATAACTATCTTGGTTTTTCGATTATGATTGAGAGAGAGAATTCTCAACTCATGGTAAAAGCCCTTGGCCAACCCCCCTTTATTTTAGTCCCAGAAAAAGAAGGGCTCTTTAGTGTCATTGATTACGAGGGATATACTGTACAGTTCCTTTTAAACGATGAAGGTTTTGTCAATGCTGTGCAACTCATCCAACCCAACAATACAACCTACACAGCTTATAAGATCATAGAGAAAGCAACTGATTAGACAAAGGGGCTTTTTTCTTAAGGCGCTACCAATTTTTAGTAGCGCCTTTTAACTTCTCTAGCTATATATCCAATTAGATAGATGGGGAGGGAGCAAAAGTTCCAAAAGAATCAGTAAAAATTGTCATCCTAGCCGCTGGCGAGGGAAAACGGCTTTGGCCCTTAGTCTCGGATAATCTCTCGAAACCGCTTTTAAAAATGAAAAGCGGAAAGACCCTCCTTGAAGAGACGATTGATCGCTTTAGCGGTTTAGGCGAAGTATTTGCTGTTATGACAAGAGAGCAAATCGAGCAAGCAAAGCAAATCATTCCACAAGAAAAAGTCACCTATATTGAGGAGGTCTATCCCTGTGGCACAGCCATTGCCATGCGCCTCGCCGCAGATTACTTTTCCCCCTCAGAACTTATCCTCTTTACTGCCGCTGATCAAATGATTGAAGAGAGTGAAAAGCTTATTTCTGCTATATCTTCTGCAATCAAAACAGCTCAAGCGGGAAATATCGTCCTATTTGGCACAAAACCCACATCTGATAACCCCCAATTTGGATATTTTGTTTTAGGCAACAATAATCGAGTGGAAACTTTCATTGAAAAGCCTAATCCTTCACAAATTGCTGAATTAAACAAAAAACCGAATAGTCTATGGAATATGGGAATTAGCTTAATGAGAACTGATCGTATGATTCAGGCATGGGAGACCCATTTTTCTCCCCAGGTTCCTTCCTTTGAAGAAAGCGTTCTCTCGAAAGATAAGAATATATATGCCTTTGCCACAGATGCATTATTCCATGACGTGGGGAGCTTTGAATCTCTTGGGGCATTTTACACTACGCAAAAAGACTCTAACCTGATCCATGGAGATGTTCAGACCTCCAATGTCAATAATTGTTTGATCTACTCAGAAGAGTTGCCCATCAAAGTCCTGGAAGTATCCGATCTTATCATCGTCGCCACCTCAAATGGGATCCTCATCTCAAAGAAAGGACACTCACAGGATCAAAAACGTCTCTTTAATTAACCCCTACTTCTCAGCGCTACCCTCAGGTTTGATCGTATAAGAAACTAGGTGACGCTCTTTCATAAAGGCCGCCTGAGTAAATGCTCCAATCGCCTCCTTTGTCACTTGACGATCAATTCTGGTCTGGTAGTCAACCAGAGCATCGACATTCTGCTGCATGAGCTCTGCTACTAAATGAGCCTTCAAATATCCATGATTCGAAAGAAAAGAAACTCTTTCCTGCTCAAGAAGAATTGCTCTCGCTGTATTAACCTCTTCATCAGAAACACTCTCTTCCATGAGCCGAGCCACCTCCTCATTTACGATCACTTTAATTGAGTCCGCCGTTTCGGGTTCACAAGCAAAATTGACTACCATCATCATTTCTCTAAGATCTGGGGCAAAAGGAAAATAAGTATTTGCTTGGATAGAATAAGTCTCTCCCATTCCTTTTCGGACTTTTTCAAGTAACCGATGTCCGAGGATATGGTCAAATGCTCGGTTAGTCAAATCCATATCACCTGTCTTCTCAAAGGTAAATGGCCCGCCAAACAACATGCAAGTCACACAGTGAGATTCTTTTCCTCGATAAATTGTCAAATCATCTGACTTCTCTGGGTAGGTTTGCAAAGACTGATTCATTGAGTTTTGGTGATGACTCTTTTCTAGATTTCCAAAGAGCCCCACTAGGATTTCTTCTGCTTTTTCTATATCAAAGTCACCTACAACTACAAGAGAAAACTCAGTAGGATCAGAAAAAAGAAGATCCATCACCTTTTTTGCCGATTCTTCACTCACTTCGCTCGGCTTATGTCGAATAAACATGGGGTGATTATTTCGATAGTGTTTTCCCAAATATAAAGAAAAGTAAATGTAGGGATCCTTTTCAAAATTCTTAAATGCTTCCGTGTGCCTATCGATAATTGAATGAAACACATTAGAATCAGTTCGCTTTTCGGTAAAAGCCCCCTTTGCAAGATGAGCTAAGGTTTCTAAGTTGCCCCCTGTTGAAGTCAAAGTAACAAGACGTTGGTTAAGATAGAGAGAATAACTAAGATTCATATGGTTATTACTTAAGAAACGCTCTAACTCCTCACCATTTAAGTTCCCTAGTCCACAAGATTTGGAATAGTCAACAGCAATCAAATCAGCAGCAGCAAGCAGCTCATCAGGCAATAAAACCTTCCCTCCCTTTGCCACAAACTGCATGGTGATCTGATTTTTTTCCAAATCGGTTGGTTGAAGAACAATCTTCATCCCGCTTTTTAAGCGAAGAGTTGTGCATTTAAGATCTTCGTTTTTCCATTTTTCATACTTATTCTCTTCTAGGGATTTCTTGAAGGCGACTTCAAAGTCCTTATGTTCGATCTTTTCATTGTTGACCACCTCTTCCTCAAGCCATGTTTGGACAGCCACTTCAATATCCTTTACATTCACAAATGACGAATCAGAAACCTCATAAACGATATGTTTAAAAGTCTCATAATCACCTTTTTCTAGCCATTGTATCATTTCCTCTAAAGAGACAATATCCATAACCGAGAGCTTATATTCACCCCTCTCTTTATGACTATAGATGGGATAACCGAGTAAGAAATTGGAAAGAAAATCCTCTACCAATGTATGGTGCTCGATCCGGTGGATATTCGAAAGCTCTGTGGTCACCTCTTCTTTTAATCTTGTTAAAACAGCTGCAAACTCAGTTTCAGAGGGACCAAACGTCAATATTCGCGCGATTTGGCGAAGTATTGCTGTCAGAGCCTCGTAAGGACGTTCTTCAAAGGGGACAAAACCGACCCCTCGAATACCAATCCGAGAAAGTTCAAAATTCAGGGGAAAAGAGCTGACAAATGGCGCTGGATGTTTATTGGTTAAATCATTTAATCGTTGCGCCAAACTTTCAAGAAGAATGGCCCGATAAATAGATTCTTTCATCCCTTTTTCAGTAATTTCTTTCTGCTCTAATTCCTTCTCTTGAAGATCTATGATCGACCATAAATACCCAATATTGATCATTTGCTCATCATCTTGAAAAACTTCAAAAATGGAGTCTTCAGAAAGATGTAGGCTCGTATCAGGCTCTGAAATCTCTTCTTTTTTCTCTATAAGTGAAGAGAAGTGTTTGATGATCAAATCTTCTACTTGATCTTCATCGATATCACCGACTACCACAAAGGCCATACGATCTGGTCTATACCATTTATCGTAGAAATCTCGAATCGATTGAGGATCACAATTTAAAATCACTTCCTTTAAACCGATAGGCCATCGCTCATGGAATATCGACTTACCTAAGTATCTCTCAAAAACCTTTCGAAACTGCCGACTAAACGCCTGTTTCATGCTAATATTGTATTCGTCAGCAACAACTCTTCTTTCTTTTTCAACCAACTCATCTTTGATTGTCGCCCTACCAGCCCAATCTGAGCAAATCAAAACCCCCTTCTCGAGAACCCCCTCCTTGTCTAAAGGAATTTCCAATTGATAGACAGTTTGATCAAAAGAAGTAAACGCATTCGTATCAGGGCCAAATTGGGCTCCAATCGACTCCAAAAAATTGATCACTTCCCAATCTTCAAAGTTCTCACTCCCACGAAACAGCATATGCTCTAGAAAATGAGCCAAACCTCTCTGATGCTCCTGTTCATGAATTGAACCCGCTTTTACAAGTAATCTCAAAGAGGCTCTATTTTCAGGAAAAGCGTTTTTCTTGATGTAGTAAGTAAGTCCATTAGGCAACTTTTTGCACCGAAAGGACGAGTCTGGCAAAGGAACTTCAGTGGCAAAAACAGTGCTACAGAATATCCCTACCCACACGAAATACTTAAGCCGACTCATAAAACCTCTCAATTTGTTTCGTGTAAAGCGTACAACTCACTGGAAAACAATTCAATATATTAGCGTCTTTTGTTTTGCTTAAGATTGGTATATATAGAGGGGATATGAAAAAAGGCTTACCACTCCTCAACATTATCCAGTTTCTCGCTTCTCTAAACGAAAACCTAGTCCGTCTACTTTGTGCTTTTTTTGCTATTTCTTTAGAAGGTCAAGCTAATGCCGCTTCTATCATGACAATTACAGGAGCTTTGTTCCTCACACCTTTTCTCCTATTTTCAACTCTTGGCGGCCTTCTCGCTGATAAGTACAGAAAAAGTATGATTATTCAGATTACACGAGCATCAGAACTTATTGCTTTTATCCTGCTATTCCTGGGAATTTTAATTAATTCCGTCCTATTTTCTTATCTTATGCTATTTGTCTTGGCCTCCATCTCAGCAATTTTCTCCCCCTCTAAGTACAGCGTCATTTTAGAATATGTTGAAAAAAAACGATTGGTTGCCGCAAACAGCCTAATTTGCGCCTTTACCTTCGTGGGGATTATCCTAGGCACGGGCCTAGCTTCTTTATTAGTAGAAGTCAATCATATGCATTTTCTATTAGCAGGGGGATTTTCAATTGCTATAGCCTTGATTAATTTTCTTTTGTCATTTTTTCTTCCCCCCACAAAACCCCAATTTCCTAAGCGAGATATCGATTGCTTTTACATCAAAGAATTCTTTTTTTCACTCATGGAAATGAAAAGGATACCCTACCTCCTCACAGCAACGATAGCTTCGGCCTATTTTCTCTTCTTAGGCTCATTCTTTCAACTAAACATCATCCCTTTCTCGATTGACTCTTTGGGGCTATCTGCAGAAGCAGGAGGCTATCTATTTACGGTTATCGCAATTGGAATTTCCCTAGGAACCGCACTTACATCAACGCTGCTCAAAGGGCGCCCGCGCCTCTTTGTTATCCCCTACTCTGGCTTAATGATTTCAATCATAACAGTGCTGATCGCCTATACAACCTTTTCTCTTCCGTTAATTCTTTTCCTGTTAATCATTCTCGGCTTTTTTGGGGGGCTTTATGTAGTTCCCGCCCTCTCTTACATTTTAGGATCGAGTCCCAATGCTACCCGAGGGAGAAATTACTCCACAGCTAATCTACTGAGTTTTCTTTTCGCTGTAACCGCTCCAGGTATCCTCTATTTGTTAAATGTGCGTTTTGAACTACGACCCGTGAACGCTTTTCTCATCATGGCCGTCTTCAATGGTCTAGTCATGCTCATCATCCTTCAAAAGTTGATGGGATCTGAAAAACCCACCTTCTAATCGAGAACGTGGAGTTTGCCCGAAGTCTGACCTCGTTTCTTAGGAAAATAGCCGCACCCTTTAAGAACCTCTGGATGACCAAAAATCTCAATTCTAGGCCAAAGACGGCAAATCGTAGGTCTCAAGAAATATTGCTTGCATAAACCATCTTTAGAAAGATACCGACATCCCATCAAATAATACTTCTTTCCTTTGACTAGAAGAGGCTCCTTTTTTAACCGGTAAAAACCATGAACTTGGGTATGCCAAAAAAGGTCCAAAAGGGCAAAAATCCCCCATGACTTTTTGATTAAGATGTAGTAGCAGCAATTTCCCCTTCGTTTGCATTCCCCCGCTTTCACAAACGGCGGCGGGACAAAAAACTTTGCAATCCTCTGGCAAAGAATATCCAAGAGGACAAAAGGTAAAACAAGGGTTTTGATACAAGTACTTAGGGGTTCGAAAAACCACTTTTTAGGGATAACTCGAGAGGGAAGACTATCCATCTCCCCTACACTTTCAATGATCTCATCAACATTCATGAGATCAAGTTATACCATTTTTTCGCCGTCAAGTAAAACAGATTTTCCTTCTCTTCCTCAGAAAAGTCCTCGACGATTTTTAACAACTCCCCATACCTTTTTTCAGAAAATGACCCAAACAAAACCCGTTCAGTAGAAAATAAATCGATGATATCCAATGACGCTGCCCTTAATTTTTCAAACGGAATTGTCTCGGCAATGATCTTGATCACTACATTTTCTAAATACGAGAGCTCTTTAAGCTCATAGTTACCTCTTATCCCCTGATTGATCGCTAAAATAAATGCCGTTTTGGGGTTCCCTTCGGCAACTTTCGCTAATTGGTAGATTTTATCTTCTTCTAATTCGATTTCACACGAATAGCCGAGTTTAGAGGCCATTTTCACCCCATTTTCCCAGATAGGATCTATCTGTGGGAAAGCTTCTCGTAAAACTTTGATCTTAGGAAGAAGATTAGCTTCTTTTAATACTTTTTTTAATGAGGATTTTCCAAACTTTGCCAGTCCGATAATACCCAAAATCGTTGGATCATCCATTTCAGATAATCGAACCATATCCTTCACCTCTTCGGAGACAGCAATAGTACCAGAAGTATGGTCCTTTGGCCGTCCGAGGACGTAGTGCGCATCTATAGGGGATCTCTTCATACTTATTCGTGATACCCACTAGAAGCAATATTTGTCAAAAATCTTTACCTTAATTAAGACAAATACCTCACGGCATTTCAGCTTAGAATCTTCTAAATTAGGGAAGAGATTCTTGTGATGGGAAATATTGAGATTTCTAATGATTTGGTCATCCTCCATAAGGACAAGGAGCTCATGTTCATTTTCATGAGGCGTATGATCACGTATTTCGTTCATTGTTTGAGCCATACGTAGCCCATCCAGAATCGTTTTTGCATAGTTATCCAGATCGCCTGTAGGGAAGCTCGAGCTACAGTTTGCATCGCAATCGGATAATACTAAGACATCCAGATCGATCACTTTTTTAGAAGACTTTGTAACTAAGGGATTAAAGACAAACTCTCCCACGATCATTCGGTTTTCGGGTCGAAAAGAAAACTCTGGGGGCGCTTGGTCTTCCTCAAGATAATGCTGAAATCGCCGCAGTTGACGGTCAAAATGGCGCCTAAGAGCGAATTTAGCACGTGCATGCCCTGTTGTGCTTAATGGCCCTTGGTATGAAAGGAAAAATTCATGCATTATATTATTTTCATAATTATATTTAATTACTTATGTAATATAACACGTTTCGGATATTTAATTTTTTAAAATTGTTAACATGATTATGTGCCAGCCATTTAGAAGCTGGCTGGCACATTAGAACAGTTTAGCCTTGCGACTTCACTTTGATTTTTTTTGCTGTTTCACCCTTCACTTTGTCAAAGGTAATCGATAAAACCCCTTTTTCATATTTAGCTACAGGTGTCGCGTCTTGATTGGCAGAATCAGGCAGCGCAATTTTATAAGAGTAAGATCTATAAGCTCTTTGATGATACTTTTTATCATCTTGCTTTTCTTCCTTCTCTCCTTTTATCCATAACACTCCTTTATCGAGTGTGATATCAATCTCATTTTCCGAAAGACCTGCTAAGTCGGCCTCTACATAGATGTGACTATCATCTTCTGAAAGAGAAAGATTACCTCTTCTCTCGCCGAGACCAAGCACTCTATCATCGAATAGGTTTAAATCATCCCCCCAAAAGGATCTCATCAACGAGTGGAAAGGATGGGCTCTTTGTTGCGTTGATTTTTCTGGAATATGTCTACTCATAAAATCCTCCTTGTTGTTAACGAATACCTAAACCATACAACGACTTCGGATTTATTTCAAGCACTCTCGCTCGTTGAGTGCTAAAATCACTCTTCGGAGCAAATCTCTAAATGGAATTTCGCCGGCCCCACAAATTTTTCCTCCATTGGTTCATAAACCACTTGAATTGTATAAACATGATCCAAAGTTTTAACCAAATACCGCGCACCTTCCATCTTTTCAATCACTACACCATCAACACGCTCACCTCTCTTTTCTAAGAGAGCTATGATCGCTTCTTCCTCGCGCATTTCTTGTGCCCACGGTGGCAAAGCAGCCAGCTGCCCAAGAAGATCACACAACACTGCTTTATAATTCTCACTCGGTGATAACCCTAAATCCACAACATCCATAGATACAGGCTGGACAACATGTTGCTCTATTTCCACAATAGTCTCCTATTCAACGAGCTTGCGTAAATTTTTATAATAGTCTTTGAATTGTTCTTCAGAGACTTCTTGGGATTTATATTGTTTTGCTCCCTTGTAATGAAGGCCTACAAATTCGACAGAACTACCTTGGAGCTCCCGCTCCATAGCTTTAAGGTGCTTGAGATCATCATCCACTGCAACAATCAATTGAGGTTTAATATATGCGGTTGAAAGCCACTTGATCAAAGTACCCCCCTTTTCTTCCACAAAGTTCCCATACAAGACACCCTTGTGATAAACTTCTGATTCAGGTGCCAGGGCGATCTCTTGTTTATGAAAATGAATGCCGAGAGATTCTAACTGTCTGTTTCGCCAATCGCCGTTACCTTGATGGGTCCGGTTGGCTGCTGTAAAAGCCATTAGATAAGAACCGTTATTCTTCAATTGTTGCAAAACATCAAGGGCCCCTTCCTCGATCATGATTGAGTCGCCGTCCCCCACTATGTGCATTTTCAATAGATTCGCAACATCATCAGAAAGCCCCTCGTAGACGGCCTTAAAAACCTGAATATATTTAATGATGTTAGGCATCTGGCAAGCTGGTTCTTTTGGCATCGTTAACGTATAATCAACATCAAAAATACAAAGAGCCCCCTTGGGCGTATGAACAAACTTAGAGACATCTTCAATTGTTGTTATTTCTACAATTTGTGCAGAAAGAGACATAGAAATTCCCCAGGCAAAAACAAGAAAACTTTTCATAATTAACTCGCTCTTTTTCGGGGAAGCATATCATAGAACAAGCTTATTAGGCTAAGGCAAAAATCGTTGCAAAAATCAGACTATTATAAGTTATATGAGCTGCTGTAGAAGCGACACGTCCCTCTGTTGTGGCACGAAGTGTGGCCAAGATAGCACCCAAAATAAATATCTCAAGAAAAAGAAGAACGCTCACATGAGGAAGCATCGCAGGAATGTGATAAAGGGCAAAAAGGAAGGCATTGCCTAGAACCCGAAGCGCCTTATCGACCTTATCTCCTAAATCGCCCCCCATAAGATCGTAGAGGACTCCTCTAAAAGCAAATTCCTCCAAGTAGGGGATCGCAAAGGCCATTAGAGCAAAAAAGGCTACTTTGACAGAACCAATTAATAGGGTTGTGGGCATCTGAGCAAGCTTAATAGCATAATCAATAGGACCTACCGACCCACCTCCTAGGCCACCCCCTAAATGGACTAAGACAGCATCGAACTGGCCTAAACAAATGAATGAAGCGGCTCCCACTAATATCCCGATCGCAAGCTCATTAAAATTTGCTTCAAAAAAGGCCGAAAAAGAGACCGATTTGATTGATTCAAATTCTTTTTTACATATTCCGTCAATACGAGCCATAATCGTCTCGTTAGAAACGGGCGCCTTGACCTCTATAGAAGGCCTAGCCCTACCCCACTCGCACGCATTTGTTAATTCAATCCCATCCATATTGGAATAAATTATACAAAAATAATCGCATATTTAAAATAAAATAGTTCGATTTTGTTTTATTTATACTAAACTATTCAATATAATTATTGCGTTTATCATATTGAACAGGAATAAAATGACACCAATTGATCAAACTTTACCCATTTCTCGCTCTCTTTCTCATACAGAACATGGCCACCATAAAGAAATTTCTTTAAAATCAGCTGAGGAGATAGAAATAACTCCCGATACAGAATTTTACGACCAATTACTGATCATTATCAGAGAGCTTGGGTACCCTGTGCCAGAAGGGCTTTGTGAGGGCTACGGGTGGCTGGGAATGAATTCAGGACTTGCCAGACAAACTAGCCAATTCCACAAACGGATATCGCATATAACAACAGTCTTTGAGAAATCCTTAAAACATGGCGAAATAAACCCCTCTACTATCGTTAGTCAATTTAAAGATGATGTAAATATTCTTGGTTTTGTTGAAACCTTATTAGTTGCTCAAGAACCTGATAGTTACCCTGAATTATTCCCCCCAAGAATCACTCCCCGATATCAAGGCGATAGAAGGTCCTTTTATGCAGTCATTGAGCTCATTTCCTCAGCCGCTTTAAACGAGCTTGGAGGGATCATAGAGCTTGTTTCTTATTCGGGAATCTATAACGAATCAACCCTATACCAATACTTAAGACAACTCAAAAAAGTATTTTTTAAATCCAAGGTCGACGCTCCTATCGGGTTGCTACTTTGGACTACCAGTCACACAATTTCACTTGTGTTTGATAGAGCATTAAATTCTTGGATGACTTTCGATATCAATCAACCAGATATAAAGAATATTGCTCTTTCTGAAACTGATGAAATAGCTGAATTTGTCTCTAAAGGATTTGAAATGCAAGAGATTGGCGGTGTGATGACCCCTCTAGTATTTGCAACGCATATTTTCATTTTGAGACCGGCTGCAAAGACTCTAAAAACGGATTTAGTCACTTGGATGGGTAAGCCCAAGTTTAAATTCATCCATCAAGCCCACCGCCAATTGCTAATACACTCGAACCGAGATCTCTCCTACTGGTTACATTTAGCTATTAATGAAGGGGATGAAAGTCTTGTTTCTTTTCTGCTAGGCCAAGAAGGTCTAGATTTGAATTTACAAGACAGTGAAAGTGGTTTCACTGCCTTACATTTCGCAATCAGAATATATAGGCCAAAAATTGTACGATCTCTTCTAGAATTGGGTGCTAGGACTGATATCGAAGATAATTATGGAAATACTCCAATCATGCTTGCAGCTCAATATGGATATCATTCAATGGTTGATATTTTCATAGAGCATGAAGAAAACACAATGTAATAGGAGGAAGCCTTGGAAACTACCATTATCGCGTCATGGAAAGTGGACTTACCAGAACCGGAAATTTCAAGACAAGAGAACGACTCTTGGATAAGTTCATGCTGCACAAAGATCACAGAGATCTTAGAAAAGGCTTTTATAGCACTTGTTTTTTACATTACCTGTTGCCAATGTGACTTAAGCCAGGAAAACACCCCTTATCATGTAGCCTACATGTCTAGAGGTAGAGACAAGCCAGAAAATGCCGAGGAATTAAAGACATTTATTGTGAGGGTGCTCCAGCAAGAAAGCGATGCTTTAGTAAAAAAAGCCGCTGACCAAGCCATTTTAGATAGGTACCTTGACGATGCATTCATTGAGACCGTGATTGAGAAAATTCAAAATTCAATACCTACAAATCAATATGTTGGGCTTCGTATGGAGAGATTGGAAAAGCCCAGTCATGTAAAGATTAGTATTCTCACAAAGGTTCAGACCTCCTAACTCCCCTCATTTCAATAAATCATTGTTGGTTTACTAAAAACCAGAACGCTTTATATAATTACGCCAAAAATAACACGGTGTATTATTATGATTTTTAAAGCTTATAGAAAAATTTTTATTGGAATCTTGTTAGGGGCAGTAGCCCTCTCGTTGATTGCCTGGTATGCTTGGCCAAAGCCGATTACACGGGCCGCAGTTGATGTTGGTTCTGGGAGCATTAAAGTCACCGTTGCCAAAATTGATTCTCAAAATGGGAAAATCAATGAAATTCTTTATTCTGAGGAACATCCCATTCCTTTTAAACGAGACATTCAAGTAGGGGGAAACTCTCTTTTAAGTGAAAAAATCCAAACGGTAGCCTTTGAAAAACTTAAAGACTTAAAAGAAGATCTATCGGTTCACAAGCCCACAGAATGGAAGGGAATTGCCACTGCGGCCTCTCGTCAAGCAGGAAATGCAAGAGAAATGTATGAAAAAATCAATAGAGACTTGGGAATTGACATCTCGATTATTTCTCAAAATGAAGAAGGACGACTTGGTTTTGCAACAGCGGCGGCCGTCAGTGGGATTCCTCAAGAAAGGCTCATTGCTGTGGATTCTGGCTCGGGTAGTTTTCAAATTACCACTCTTATTGATGACGAGCTTAAAGTTGTCGAGGGAGAGCTTGGTTATATCCCCAGCCTTGAAGCTCTCATGGAGATCCGAGGGGAAACGCTAGATCTACACACGCCCCCAGCTCCCGTTACTTTGGAAGAAGCTAAACTTCTTGTGAAAAAAATGAAAGAAAAGATGCCTACTGTTCCAGAAACCATCTCAGAAAAACTCCAAAATTCAGCGCCATCGATTGTAGGAATCGGGAATGAAAATTTCATCTTTGCCATGGGTGCTACAGGAGTAGGGAAAGATACCTTTACCAAAGAAGAGTTATGGGATGCGATCGTCTACTATGCAGGCAAGCCGCCAGAAGAACTCACACAATTTTCTAAACCGGATACCGCTGTTTTAGGAATGGTACTGCTCTACACAATCATGGATTCGATGCAACTTGAGCAACTCACCTCTCACCATGCAAACGGAAGCTGTGAAGGGCTCTTAGTCGACACGACATACTGGGCTTGACCTTTTATCTATACGATTATAAGTTAGTTCCATGAATCAAGCCTCCTCTTCTTCCCTCTATTCAAGCTTACGCGATCTAGGGCCCTATTTTATAGCCGAGGGGGAAGAGGTAGTAAAAGCTCTTTTTAAAAGCAATCTAGAGGTTCTTTCTCTCTTAATGGAAGAGAGGTACCTTTCCAAGATGGCTTTTCCTACCGGCATTAAAATAGACATTGCCACCAAAGAAGAGCTGCAAAAGATCACCGGATACAAAATGCACCAAGGAATTATGGCCCTTGGAGTAAAACCCCCCAATACGCCGCTGGAAGAGCTCCAAGGCGCATCACTTGTCCTTAACGGAGTGGTTGACCCAGAAAATGTCGGCGCGATCATCAGAAACGCCGTAGCTTTTGGCATTCGCAATCTGATTGTCGACACCTACTCATCCCCTCCCTATTTAAGAAGGACCATAAAGGTTTCCCGAGGCGCCCTTTTTCAGATGAAAGTTCACGAGACTGATGATTTAGCCCAACTTCTCAAAGAGAAGAATTGTGTCGCCACCTCTCTTAGCAATCAGGCGACTCCCCTAGAGGAGGTTTTATTTCCCGAGGATCCTTATTTTATCTTCGGCAGAGAATCAACAGGTATTGATCCTGACATCCTTAAAGTATGCCCCCTTCACGTTAAAATACCGATTGATCCCATTGTAGATAGCCTCAATGTTGCTGTCGCATCAGGCATCGTGCTCCACCATTATACCTGTTTGTAAGATATTTACAAAAAAAGCACCAAGAAATTACAGTGGCTTTTATTTTGAGTGCATTAAGTTTATTTTCACTCAATTTTTTTATCTAGGAGTCTAGTGTCCCAACGTTTGTTTTATGTCCATTGTCCTAGTTCTTTTAAGCACAAGATTTTAACAGGCGTTCTCGGAATTTGTATTAGGGATAGCTTATATTGGTTGGGAGTATTATGACTCTGTCATGGATTATCTTATAGAAAATCATTTTTTGTCCGAAAAAATAGAGTTGGAAAAATAAATATGACCAGTTAGATCGCGCTTTTGATTATCTTGGGCTTTGTTGGCGCTCTCTTTTCATGGGCCTGGATTTTACAATCCATTGCACTAAGTACAATTCCTTATTGGAAAAAAACAGTCTTTTGGAAAAAGCTTTTTATCTCCGCTGTTTTGCTTTTGGGCCTTTTTGTCGCTTTTCAGTCATTAGGCCTGTTCAACAAGTATTTTCTCTTTCTTTTTCAACGCATCATTTCTTGAATAATCATCCGCAGGGAGCCAACATCTTCTTCAGAGGTGTTCCAAGAGGCAATCCAGCGAAGCTCTTGCTTAGAGCTGTCCCAAAGGTGGCACGCAACTCTCTCCTGAATTTTAGGGATCCAAGCCGGAGGTGCCGTAAAAAAGATTTGGTTAGTTTCTACAGGATAGCTTAAGGATAGACTTGGGGTCGATTTTACCAAGGTAGCAATTTCCTTTGCCCTTTGATTAGCCTCTCTTGCTAGAGCATGCCAGAGATCATTTTTAAAAAAGGCGATGTACTGTGCTGAGAGATAGCGCATCTTCGACATCAACTGGAGATTTTGTTTATGCAAATGCCCACTCCCTTCCTGAAGATCTGGGTGAAAAATCACCAATGATTCAGCCCCCATCAAACCATTTTTAGTTCCCCCTAGGGATAACATATCCACACCATGAACCATATCGGCCAAAGGAAGCTGCAGGCTCACAGCAGCATTGTAAAATCGACTTCCATCCACATGAAGAAGGAGCTTTTCCTCTTTGCAGATCTTCGATAATGTTATTAGTTCTTCAGGTGTATAGACTGTTCCAATCTCAGTGGGTTGAGTTATCGATAAGATTCGAGGATTTGTAGAATGCATTCCAAAAGCTCTCTCCCTTCGTATTTTTGCAATGAGCAGTTCTGGAACCACCTTCCCATTTTCATGAGGGATAGTGATTAGCTTGCAGCCAAGTAATGCCTCGCTAGCCCCCGACTCTTGATAGTTGATGTGGGCAATGTCGGTACAAATGACCGATTCAGACCTTCTAAGGCCAAGACTGAGGCCAAAAATATTGGCCCCCGTTCCACAGGGCACCACAAATACCTTACAACTTCTTTTAAATGCCTTTTGGATGACCGACTGAGCCTCCTCAGTCCACCGATCACCCCCATACGAAGGGGCAAAGTCATCATTCGCTTCCTCTATCGCTTTCATAACAAGAGGATGAGCGGGCGACCAATTATCGCTTGCCAGACAAACTTTCCTGACCTTGCTAGACATTCTATTCTCCTACGTATGTCAAATTAAAAGGGAGGAGCCTCCACCACTTTAGAAACGAATCGCCATCAATGTTTTGCGGGGCATATTCCTGTCCTCGGCTGTAATTGAGCCCCATGAACCCCATTTGGGGATCAAATGCCTTCAATGTCGCCTCCATCTCTTCTATATTTGCTTTTTTGTTGTCGACTAGAACAACCATCTTAGGATGGTAACCTGTCCGCTTAAGAAAAGAGACTAAAACAGCCCCTTTATCGCACTTATTAGTCAGTACAATTCCTTTGTTATACGTGGGCAGACTATTGTTATATAAAGGAAAATCGTTAAAGGTAAAAGAATCTATATTTTGAAAACTCGAAGAAAAATCGATATCAAATGACTTTAATGTAGAATAAAACCACTCTTCTGAATCAAGCCCACAAAACATACCAGAGAGGGCTGCCGAGAGAGCTAAGACCTTTACTCCGCTATTCTTAATTCTTTGGATAGTTCCAGGAATCGATTCTTCAACAACTCTTTGTGGTTCTGCCTTAGTTGCAAGTCCAATGACAATATTTTGCTCTTCCTTCGAAAGCCCCTGCATGATGACCTGCATTTCTATTGGGTGTTGCTTTATATTAGGTATGTACATCGCCGGATGGTCGACGAAAAGCAACGTATAATTTACGTCGAATAAGACTAAAACATCCTCGGGTCGATGCACCGCTCTAACCGAATCGATCTCACTTTCAATTTCTTTAAACGAGCAGATGGGTTGTCCTTGTAAAGAGCCGACTCTCATTAACACCGCCCACAACAAAACAAACTTTAAGAGCGCCTTCATTTTTCCCTCAATTTCACTATTTGACAACAAATTGTAGATAAAATCTCTATAAAAATCTACAATTTAGCCCATATAATTCAGGCTTTTATGGACGTAGTTAATACCATACCTACTTCAATCATTCTTCTTTATGGACGACCAGGTTCAGGAAAGGGAACTTTAGCGCAGGGAAAGGTCGGAGAAGGCTATGCCCATCTCTCCCTGGGAGATTACTTTAGAGATGAAGTTGCTAAGAAAACCCCTATCGGCGAACGATATCAATTTGAAATTCTGAATCATAAGCCACTGCCCACTGAGCTCATTCACAACGTCGTGAAAGAAAAATTGGAAGCCCATGCACAAAATGGCATCATCTTAGATGGCTTTCCAAGGCACTCCGTGGATATCGAGTTTTTTGACCAATTAGTCAGAGAAAAAGGTTGGGGAAATCGTGTGCTTGCCGTCTACCTCAAAGTAGATCGTCAGGTTGCAGAGGATCGAATAAAATTTCGTGTTACCTGCGAAGTGTGTCATCAAATCTACAATTTACGCTTGCCGCACCTCGGACTTTGCTGTGGAAAGGAACTAAAACCTCGTCTTGATGCTGAGGCCAAAGGTCGCCAAGATGATTTTGAGGGGAAAGTCGCCTTAAGTCTTCAGCACTATAAAGCCTGCTTACTTGAAATCGATGGAAACGCACCCCCAGATGAATGTTTGCTCCAATTTAACCAACAGGCAACTAAAATCTTCTTTAAGTAGCATTTAAGAACAAAGAATGTGATTTTTCTTGTTAAGAACTGTTCAAGCTAATAGATCTTCTACTTATAACGAAAAGACAATCTCTATGAATGGAAAAGATTTTTACACGGGTGCTGACCAAAAACAATACCATTTCCTTTTTATGATTTCTGCTAAAGAAGCCTCCGTTTCTGATGATCATCGATTAACTTTAAAGGAGATAGACCATAAAGTTCTGTTTATGACAGCACGCCCCAAAAGATGTCGGGCATTCATCCCTGCGGAAAGATACTTGACAACATGGGCAAAAAATCACTCCTTATTTTTACAACAACCGCCAGAAATAGCTATGATTCATTCAGATATGAAAGAAGACGCACACGGAAAGGCAAAAGCTATTCCTATGGAGATGACAAACCCTCAGAAAATCGGGTTGAACAGCTGGAAGTTTGATAGCCATCTTGTTAAGTCCGGTATCTATCGAAGTATTGTCTTATTTTTAGATTGGCTTCCAGCTCTTGAATGTCCAAAACCTATTCAAATAGAGGTGCCTGCATTGTTTGGAGGTCAACTTGACTAGTCGCTCCCAAGATGCTTTTCATCCCCTATTAATGGTTTGGGCTGATGAAGCCATCATCTCTCACACGTATCCCGTTTACACATTTACAATTAAAAAAGTGGATCATAAGGCCCTCTACTGCGCAGCTAGGCCCAAGAGAATTCAAGAGTACATGAACATTGAAAGCTTTATGTCGATCTGGATCAATCATGAAAAAGCCTTTGAAAAAGACCCCCCAGAAATTGCTTTTGTTTACAACGATATGCCGATTGGCACTGATAACATTGCCTATGCCATTCCAATTAAATTAAGCAACCCCATAAAAGAAGCTGAAGAAAGCTACCGATTCAGCCTTTCCTTTCCTGAAAAGGCAGTCAATCCTGGCACATACTCAAAAATTACTCTTTTTATCGATTGGTTCCCTAATCCGATTTGCCCAGAGCCTATCGTACTTTTATTCCCAGAATCCATACCGAGGTAAACCACCTACACTTCAATGAAAAAAACCCAAGCATTGCTTGGGTTTCTTAATGGTGCTGTTGCATCAGTCATCGTGCTCCGCCACTACACCCGTTTTAAATGTGATTACCTTATGAATCATCTTCTTCATTAGTGCGAGCGGCCTCAATCGCAACCCGCTCTGCCCTTGTTAATGAACGCATTTTTATCTCCATATACCGAAGTGGAGAGACAAAGCAAAGGCCTGGATTGTGTGCTCTTAAAAGTTCTAAACCAATATGATAATAGAGATCCACTTTTCTAAGCGGCCATATTTCCCGGTCTTGTAACAGTTTGTAAGCTGCTTTAAATGTGCACCTTTGAGAATTCATAAGTTTTAAAGCCTCAGAAAGTATTCCTACTGCAGAGAAAATCCGGTTCACCCTTCGGCAGATTTTTCTGTAGTAACCGCCCCATTCTTCTACTAATTTATGGATAGCAGCTTGAACTTTTTCATCCTTAATTTCAACTAAATGACCCTCTCGTGCCATGGCTTCTAATGCTAATAGTTGGTGATGTGCATGGAGATCAAGCGATTTTCTTTCGATAGATTTGGATTCCAAGTGTAAGAACTCAACTTCAAATCCAACTTCTGTTTTAGTAATCAAGATGTACCGTCCCAATTTAATAGAAGTCTTTTCAACGTCATTCTCTCTAGGTAGATCTTGCTTATTTTCATATAGTTGAGGCGAGAACAACATACATGGGATTACTTTATATTCTTCTCCTTGATAACCCTGAAACTTAGTCTCCAGGCACATCACCAACTATTAG
>JAJZEO010000081.1 GCA_021847505.1 bacterium | reverse complement strand
TATGAGCGCTCATGAGCAAGACACGGCTGACAATCTTCATTTCCCACAACCCCCCAAAACAGTGCATTAAAATCCCCCCAAAAACTATTCGTAATAACATCCATAAAAATTTCCCATTAATATAAATTAAAAGGGAGGAATTCTTAAAAATTCCTCCCCACAAAAGTCACAGAATCAATCCTTACTAAGCTTGGACTTCAGCCTTTTTTCTCTTGATGTAAGAAATGACATCACCAACGGTTTTCAATTCCTGAGCTTCGTCTTCGGAAATTTCGAGATCGAGCTTCTCTTCAAATGTCATGATTAGTTCTGTTTGATCAAGCGAATCTGCATTAAGATCCTCTACAAACTTTTTATCGGCCGTAACCTCTTCTGGATCTACGCCTAGTTGCTCGACCACAATGTCGATCACTTCTTGTTCCAAACTCATTTCTTATTCCTTTGTTGCTTTTCTTTCATGTTATGCGGTCATCCCACCATCAACAGTGATGACTTGACCTGTAATATAATTAGACTCTTCACTTGCCAAAAAGAGCGCTGCATGAGCAATTTCCTTTGTAGATCCAAGTCTTCCCATGGGAACTTGTTTTAAAATGCTTTCCTTTTGCGCCTCATTCAGCTGACCTGTCATATCCGTTTCGATAAACCCTGGCGCAATACAGTTGATCGAAATATTTCTCGAGGCAACTTCCTTGGCCAGTGACTTCGTCAACCCAATCATCCCCGATTTTGAAGCAGCATAATTCACCTGACCTGGATTACCCATGATGCCCACTACCGAAGTGATATTAATGATCTTTCCTGCCCGATTCTTGATCATGCCCCTTAAAAAAACATGCGACATATTGTAAACAGATTTTAAATTCGTATCAAGTACTGTATCCCAATCGGCTTCTTTTATTTTGATCATTAAATTATCGCGAGTGATTCCCGCGCAATTAACGATGATATCTACACCACCCCATCGCTCACTAACTTCCTTCCCAAACTCCGCAACAGCCTCGTGATTAGCCACATCAAGCTTTCGAAATTCAACAGTTTGTTCAGGGTTAATTCTATGCCCCTTTAAAAATTCGCGAGCTTCTGCACCACGTTCTTCATTCGTACCCACAATGATTACGTTAGCCCCATGCTCAACATATCTTGCTGCGATGGCGCGCCCTATGCCCCGAGTTCCCCCAGTAATGATAGCCTTTTTACCTTCTAGACGATTCATAAATGGTCTCCAGATCTTCTATTTGTTGAATTGATATTGTCGGCGCCTTTACCCCGATCTTTTTATTCATCCCCCCCAATTGAGATGGTCCAACTTCAAAAAAAGAGGTCGTCCCCCCTTCATCCATCGCCATTACACAATCAAGCCATTTTGTCATTGAGCTTACCTGTTCAATCAAATGCTTCTTGATTTGATCTACTTCATCGACAAATGAACCGACGGTGTTCATCGCTAGCCGAATCTCGCTTTCCTTTAATTCCATTGCCTCAATAAATGGTCTAAGTCGATCCTCAGCCTGCTGCATTAAAGGTGAATGAAAAGCCCCCGAAACGGGTATTTTCATCACTCGTTTAGCGCCAATATTCTTGAGCTCCTCTAAAGAACGCTCTATCTCCTCGAGACTTCCTGCTATCACCACTTGCCCCGGACAATTTAGATTAGCCACAGTGTAACCAGCCCCTCTGATCTTTTCCTCTTCCAGACCCATGACAACCGCCATAGTTCCAGGAAATGCAAGGGAGGCCTCATGCATAAATTCGCCTCTAAGCTTCACTAATTTGACTAAATCAGAAAATCGCGCCTTTTTAGACGCCGCAAGCGCGGAATACTCCCCTAAACTTAAGCCCCCTGTCATCTTTGGTTCTAAATCAGGGAATTCCTTAAGAACCACCTTCAATATGGCCATACTGGTGACAAAAATAGCAGGTTGACAATTCTTAGTCAGGGTCAACTCCTCTAAAGTCCCTTCGAAAATGATTTTCCTCAGGTTCATTTTGAGAATTTCCTCAGCCTCTTCAAACACTTCGCGTGCTTCTGCATACTTTTCAGCAAAATCGAATCCCATCTTGGGAACCTGCGCTCCCTGACCAGGAAATATGAACGAATAATGACTCACTTTGCCCCCACCATTTTCAAAACCATTGAACCCCAGGTAAGCCCCGCCCCAAAAGCTAACAAAAGCAAATTGTCGCCTTCTTTAATTAAGTTTTTCTCGATCATTTCATCGAGGCCAATTCCTATAGAAGAAGCCGAGGTATTTCCGTATTTCTCTACCGTCTTGATCACTTTTGAATCATCGATCCCACACCTTTTAGTTAGAGAGTCGATGATTCGAATATTTGCCTGATGAGGCACCAACCAATCGATCTCTTCGCAAGTAAGATTGGCTTTCTCGATAGTTTCAACCATCGATTGCTCCATGCGACGCACAGCATGTTTGAATATTCCACGACCGTCCATTTTTAAAAAATGGTCCCGATTCTTCAATGTCTCCAAACTAGTCGGCTTACGACACCCACCCCCGGGTAAAATCAACAAATGATTCTGGTGACCGTCAGCCCCTAGTTCAAAAGCATCGATCCTTAAACCAGATCCCCCTTCCTGGACAAGACAGGCTGCAGCACCATCCCCGAATAAGACACAGGTAGAGCGATCCTCATAATCAACGATAGAAGAAAGCTTTTCCGACCCAATAACCAAAATTTTATTATATATACCTGATTCAATGAAAGATTTAGCGGTCCCCAACGCATATAAGAATCCCGAACAGGCCGCTTGAATGTCAAAGGCAGCAGCTCGGCTAGCCCCCAAAAGCTCTTGGATCATGCAGGCTGTTGAAGGGAATAGATAATCTGGGGTAATTGTGGCCACAATGATCAGATCCACCTCATTCGGGTCTATTTGTGCATTTTCTAAACATTTTTTGGCGGCCTGATACCCCATATCGGAAGTAAATTCGCCTTCATGAGCGATCCTTCTCTCCCGCATCCCCGTTCTTGAAACGATCCACTCATCGCTTGTATCAACGATCTTTTCAAGATCCGCATTTGTCAAAATTCTATTTGGCAAATACGAACCCATATGCGTGATATAAGCTCTCCTAGTAACCATTCCTACCTTAATTTGATTTTGTCCCAAAATTTCCCCTAGTTTATCGTATGGACTTGAAAAAAGGAAAGTGTTAAAAACAGATGTTTGTATAGAAAATGGTGAGAAATGAAGTACCCGATCCCCTTGCAAAAGCTTATTACCCTTTTAAAAAAAATTCCTGGAGTTGGACAAAGAACAGCCGAGCGATATGCCTTTCAGATGATCCAGTGGAAGGAATCTGATCTTTCAAATCTTGCCTATACCCTAGCTAATCTAAAAAATGATTTGACGCCCTGTCCTGAATGCGGGGCTCTAAAAGATGAACTTAAATGTCCTTTTTGTAACGACCCAAAACGTGATAAAAAAACTCTTTGTATCGTAAGCTCTCCTAAAGATATTTTTGCCATTGAAAACACCTCCATCTTCAACGGCATCTACCATGTTATGCCCGGTCTTCTTTCCCCCATTGATGGTCTCGGTCCCGAAGAAATGAAATTCGAAACCCTAAAACAACGAATCGAAACTCTTCATATTCGCGAAGTTATTTTGGCTCTAGATTCTACTGTAGAGGGGGATGCGACCGCTTTATTTCTCAAACGCGAATTGGGAAAACTCGATGTCCTCCTATCACGTTTAGCCCTTGGAATGCCCCTCGGTTCATCACTTGATTTCATCGACGAAGGCACCCTTTCTCAAGCACTCTCAGCACGTTTGCCTATCTAAGAACCTATCTCAGTAGTTGCATTATTTAGCTCAATCAAATATCATGGTGCAACTAAAAAACTATTAGCGAGTGGTGTGACTGATGAAAAGATTGAGACAGTGTGTGCTTTCCCTTCTATGTGTCTTTACCTTATCAACTTTAACGGCTGCAGGTGAACCTGAAATTCCCTATGAGGGAATGATTGTAAAAAAGGTCACAGTGACCTTTCAAAATCAAGCCCCTAGCGACCGCGAGGATAGTGAGGCCATTGTAAAACAACTAGGTGTTAAAGCAGACGTCCCTTTCAATCAAGAAACCTTTGATGAAGACCTCAAGCGCCTCTCTGAAGAATATGATTGGGTGGAGCCTTCCATAAAAATCGACAATCATCAACTTCTCGTGCATTTGGAAATTAAAAAGCGCCCCGTTGTTTCCCGATTCAATGTAACCGGATCGCCCTTTGCCGCCACTAAAATCCTCAAAGAGGGTGAATTAAAGGCAGGCATGACCTATAACCGGGAAACCTTTTATAAGTCAGTCAATAAAATTCGCGACTACTTCATTAAAAAAGGTTACTTTAAAGTTGAGATCGATCATGAAGTTGAACCTTATCCAAGCAACAACGAGGTAATGGTCACAATCATTATTCACCCTGGACTTAAGGGAAGAATCAATGAAATCGTCTTCGAGGGCTTTTCTAAATCAGAAGAGTCGACTCTTCAAGAGATGATCCGCATGAAAAAATACAACTTATTTACAAGTTGGTTGACTGGTTCAGGAACCATCCGCGAAGAAGACTTTGATCCTGATATTCAAGTCATTGTACACTTTTTGCAAAACGAGGGTTATGTTGATGCTCACGTATCAATGAGAATAGAGGAAAGAAAAGACAAGAAGTTAGCTCTCATTATTCATGCTGATAAGGGCGAGCTCTATCATATCAACAATATCTCCTACTCCGGCTTTACACTTAAAAGTAAAGAAGACCTCGA
>JAJZEO010000079.1 GCA_021847505.1 bacterium | reverse complement strand
AAGTTCGCTTCGTTCCTCTACTGTGAGACGAACGGCCCATTTCTTATTCATAGCTGCCTCCAATTGAAAGGCATATATGAAACACTATTCAAACATTTTTTAAAAAACTTTTATGGTTGGGTACTAGGTTCAACATCGTTAGTAAAGATGTTGATACTGCTATTGTTCTCGGTTCTGCGCTCATAGTTTATTATGATTTCTTTCAAACTTTGGTTCAAGAAGAGGGCTCTTTTAAAAAATATTTCGAGCCCTAACACTGGGCCTTGGTATTACGTCAAATGCGAATGAGTGATCATGCTAAAAAAGACCTCTTGGCTGCCACGCTAAATTCTATCGAGCAGACTTTATGAAGAAATAATTTGATAAATATAGACCACCCCTACTATGGTGCGGAATTTAGACGTCATCAACCGGGGGTGGTCATGCAATCATCAAAACGACTCTTTTTCTTCTTAGGAATTGCCACGCAAGTCATCGTACTTTGTCTGTCGGTCTTTTTCTTGCACAATGTTCATCAAAAAGAGTCTGGGAGCGGGGTAGGGGAGTTTGAGGAGGAGGAGTTTTTCTCCGCAAATCAAGAAGAGAAGAGCGAATCTCCTTCTACTCTAAAGTTTCCTTTTGCTCACTTTGTCACAGGGGTAGGACGAGTTCTTCCCTCGAGTGGTTATATAGAAATTACACCGGGGGTGAGTGGTGAAGTTGTCGATGTCAATGTTCGCCCTGGCGATTATGTTCAAGAAGGGGAGCTCCTTTTTTGTCTCGATGATGCTGACCACAAATTTACTCTTCGCGAGAGAATTGCCGAATATGATGCCTCTATGGCTTCATTAAAGCTATTGCAAGAAGGGCCTTCTCATTCGACTCTCGAAGCTAAAGAAAAAGAAATCGATCAGATGAAGATCAAGCTTGCACAGAGTGAAGAGCAGTGCTCTATTTTCAAAACACTCTTAGAAAAAGAAGCGGTCACGCCGTTTGAAAATAATGAAAGAAATGCCCAGCACGCCATGCTTGCCAAAGAGCTTGAAAAGATTCTAGCTGAATATGCCGGACTTTATGAAGGGCCAAGCCCCTCAGAACTTGAAATTCGAAAAGCTCGCGTAAAGCGAGATGAAGCACAAGTTCATGCCACCGAAAGACAATTGCAAAAGTGTCACGCTTATGCCCCCATTTCAGCAAGGGTACTCGCTGTGAATCTCCATAAAGGTGAGCACGTAACTACCCAAAATCGAAATTCGGTCATTTTAGGCTCTGACAACCCGTTACACCTCAAAGTCCATATCGACGAAAAGGATGCTTGGAGAATTTCGCCAAGCAAGGCTTTGAGAGCAATCGCTATTCATAGAAGCAACCCTCAATTACATTTCATTCTCCATTATGTTTCCATGACCCCTCTACTCGAAAAGACTCCCGAAAATGAACGAAAGCTGGAGCTCACTTTTGCTTTTGATAAAGGGTTAGCTCCTATTTACTTAGAAGAGCTCCTCGATGTGAGCATTGAGGCAAGTTCACCCAATGATACGGCTTGTTTAGATTATCAATTCAATCAATTGAGGTAGCGTTGTTAAAACGGATTTCACTAGCCCTATTGGTTTTTCTCTGCACGTCATGCCAAGAATTGGACATGGCGTGCGTGCTTATTGAGCTTGCCGTTCCCGACGAACACTACAGCTTGGAAAAGTCGTTTGAAGGGACCATTACCAATTTTGAAAAATGGTGGGGCCAATTTTCCGGAACACCCCTGGGTAAATTATTTGAGATTGCCTTAGAACGTAGCCCTCTTTTAGAAAAAGCCCGCAATGAGCTTCGCGAAATCGCCTATAAATATGGAATGAAGCAAGAACATGTAGAGCATATGGTCTCTAACTTAAACAATTACATCAAAATTTCGATTATGCCACCCGATAGTCAAAGCGCAACTCCATTAAATTTCAGTGCTAACCACGTCATCACTAACTCACTTCCTACCGACTTTACTCAAGGACAAGGAAACTACCTTAGAATTTTCAGATTGGATATACTCATCGACATCTTTGGGTTTAATAATTCCTGGCGACAATCGGCGATCAATGAAATCACTGCTGTCATTGAAACAATCCGAGATGTCTTTTCTTTGATAAGGATCAGTATCGCGAAGCACTTTACTCACATAAGAAGCTATCAATTGCGCAAAAAGTCACACTTTCATCTAAGTTCCTCTTTCGAAAGCACTCTTCAACAGATTGAAAGGCGAGTGAAAGCAGGAATTCACGATAACAGAGATCTTGAATCCGCTTACAATGTCCTTTCCGAGGCGGCCGAAAATATCTTTAAATTTTCTCAGTCGATCAAACAAGAGATTCATTCCCTCCTTAATGAAACAGGAATTGGCAGCATAGAAGAACTTTTAGAGATTGTAGGGGAAGAGTTTGAGCTGCCCAAAGCTGATTGTGACGTCCTCGTCGGAACACCTATGAATGTCGTTCTTAATCGACCCGAAATCGTCATTCAGATGAACCTACTCAAACATATTTGCGGAATTATCGGGATTACTCTTTCTGACCGCTTTCCTAAATTTAGGATCGACGCCATTTTTGAAACCACGGCGAGGTCTCTTTATGACCTCATTAAAACAGAAAATTACAGCATTGCTTACGGTTACAAAATGGACCAAAACATCTTTGAACAATCCAAAGTTACAGCAAAGCTGCTCATGCATCGATCTGCGTACCAAAAAGTGGCAAGCGATTATAAAAAAGTGGTCGCCTTTGCCTTGACCGAGGTGGCGGATAAAATGGTAAAAAAGGGCTTAATCAAAAGAGAGCTCTCTTACCTTGAAAGCCAGCTCGAAGCTTTTGAAAAGAAACTAGAAAAAATAAAGGCAAAACTCCAAACCTCTGCAACTTATCTTCTAGAGTCCCTTGAAACTGAAAAAGGGCGGCTCGATCTAGTTGACAAAAAAATAGTCTTGGAAACAGAAAACATTATCAGTACAATGGAGCTCGTTCGTTCACTGGGAGGCTAGGGAAGATCATATGTTAGAAGCGAAAAAAATCTCTCTAAGGGGTAAAAATCTTCTACGAAATCCACTCTATAACAAGGGCTCTGCATTTACTGAAGAGGAAAGGAAAGCATTTGGCCTTACAGGCCTTCTCCCTCCCGGAATTTCTTCGATGCATGATCAACTCAAACGAAGATACGCCAACTTCCAAGAAAAGACCACCCACATTGGCAAGTATCGATTTCTCATGGACTTACAAAATCGCAATGAGACCTTGTTTTACCGTCTAGTCCTTGAACACGTGAATGAAATGCTTCCCTATGTTTACACACCCACAGTAGGGGACGCAGCTCTAGCATTTTCCAATGACTTCCATACAAGCCGTGGCCTTTTTATTACCCCTGACATCGATGATATTGAAAGCATTCTGAGAAACTCCGGGCGAGAAGATGTAGATGTCATTGTAGTCACCGATGGCAGCCGCATTCTCGGTTTAGGAGATGTAGGCGTCGGTGGAGTCGTCATCCCCATCGGAAAACTTGCCCTCTATACACTTTTCGGGGGGATCGATCCCGCGCGCACCCTCCCCATATTTCTCGATGTCGGCACCGACAATAAAGAGCTTCGCAGAGACCCCCTCTATGTCGGCAAAAGAAACGGAAGATTGAAAGGCGCTGAATATTATGCGTTTATCAGCCGATTCGTCAAAGCTGTTAAGCACGTTTTCCCTCAGGCCCTCCTACAGTGGGAAGATTTTGAAAAAGATCATGCTTATGGAATCCTTGAAAAATATAAATCAGAGATCTGTTCTTTCAATGACGATATCCAGGGAACGGCGGCAGTTACCCTAGCTGGGCTTTTAAGCGCCCTCAAGATTAAGGGAGAGACCTTTTTACAACAAAGAATTGTGATTTATGGGGCAGGTTCTGCAGGTGTGGGGATCGCCAACTTGATCGTCGATTACCTAGTTTATCACAACATCAGCAAAGAAAAAGCCTACCATCTCATCTATCTAATTGGAAGTAATGGTCTTGTTCACGAAGATTACCCGAATATCCGCGAGGAGGTGAGACCCTTTGTTAAAAAAAGAGAAGAAGTCACTTCTTGGAAAGATAAAGAGGGGAAAGTCTCTTTAGAAAGCGTAGTCTATCATATCCCAGCTACCATTCTGATCGGTGTATCAACGGATAAGGGCGCCTTCAATAAAACGATCGTCAAACAAATGCTCAAACACACCCCAAGACCCGTGATTTTTCCCCTTTCCAATCCCAATTCAAAATCGGAAGCGGATCCTAAGGATTTATTCAAGTGGACTAAAGGTCAAGCCCTCGTAGCGACCGGATCTCCCTATAAACCCACTGAGTATAAAGGGCAACTCTGCAAATCTTACCAATGCAACAACGTTTATATATTTCCCTCGATTGGACTTGCCGCATCGACAGTGCACTTCAAAAAAGTAACCCAAAATATGTTCATTGCTGCCGCTGAATCATTATCAGAACACTCTCTTCCTCATCTTTTCCCCTCATTCAAACAATTGAGAGAAGTAACGATGCTGATGGCCTATAACGTGATTAAGGCTGCAGAAAAAGAGCACCTAATTCCAGAAATGCCCAAAGATCCCCTTGAATACCTTCTTGAAGCTAACATGTACAAGCCCAACTATAAACCCTACGAGCCCATCTAGAATTTTTGCGATGTTCCTTTTTGGCCCGTCTAGAGTTTTTGCAGTGCTTCCTTTAAAAAACCGAAGTTCGGAGGGTTGCCTAAATCTTCGACGAGCTCTGAGTAAGTCACTTTATCTTGCGCATCGGCGACAAATATCGCACGAGCAAGCAATCC